>CAUZVF010000058.1:0-11782 GCA_963582955.1 Planctomycetota bacterium | reverse complement strand
CGTAGGGACGCGACAAGCGCTGTGCAAACCGGTCAACAATGTGGTTGCCAGCGTTCATCTCGTTGATCAAGCGGTTGATTAATTGCTCGTCGGATTCATGAAAACGAATCAAATAGCCACGTCTTCGAACACTATAATGTTCGCGAATCTGTTGTTTGAGGATCGGCATCAGCGCCTTGGCGGCTTCGTGGTACGCTTGTTGACGGGCCGCAGATTCGCTGCTCGTCAACGAATACGATTGGGCCTGCAGAAGCTGCAATTTGGGCTGCGTCGCCAGGTATTCGCTAAATTGGTTGACCCACGGTTTTTCAACGAATCGTGCCGTGGTCGAGAACTCGCCGTATCGGGATTTCACGCTGGCCCGCAGCGATCCCGCGAATTGCGTCTTCTTTCGATCCCAGACGGCTTGGGTGTTGGTCAGCGTGGGAATGTCGACAACGACTGAAATCGACCTTCGGTCATCGATGGGTTTTTCAATTCTGGTCGACTCGACAAGAACTTCGGCTGACTTGTATTCCTTCCGCAAGACCACGGCGAGATCGCCCAAGATGAGCGTTGTTTCCGGATGACGTACCCCGGCGCCGATGGGCGACCCGAAACTGCCGCTGATCTGAATGATCGAAACCGATGTTCCTTTGGGATCCGCGCCCGCTTGAACGGATTGTTCAATCGATTTCTCAATCACCTTTGTGATCTTCCGTCCAACAACTTTCGCCGCCGTGCGCGCGGATGGATGGATATCGGCATCAAATTCCTGCTCGACCACCGACAGCCACGCGGCTCCGCCGCCGAAGAGGCGCGGATGCTTGGGTTCTTGTCGATCTACCGCAACCTCTTGCACATCAATCGGCGAGACGAGTTCTATCGTCTTCCCTGTCTCGGTTTGGTTTGACGACTGACTCTGGTTGATTAAGAGTTCTTGCCGAGAAATGACACCGCGCTGGGCCACCACATCCGAACGGTCGTGACCGACGTAAGCCAACATCCAAAACATCATCAGCAACGCGCCGATCCCGCTTAATCCCCACAGGACACTCCGGAACCGCCTTGACTTGGCGAATGCGAAGATTGTGCCGCTCAGCAACAACAGCAGGATGAGTGCCGCGTATGACATTACTGGCCACATGATCATGTGATGACTCCCGCTTCTTCAGTCAATTCGGCCGGTGGTTTGACTCGCTTTGGCCACGACAACAGGAATATCGAAACGACCATGCAGATCGTCGCCAACGTCATCATTTCCTTGAGTGAATAGCTGTTGATGATGCTGTCGATCGTCGGGCCGATGTTTCCAGAATTGATATGTTGAGCCACGTCCTTCCAGCGCATCCGATCGAACGCTTCATAAACGGCTGCGCAGCCGCCAACCAGCCCGCCGCCGCCGACCAGCAAACGAAGAATGTGCCAGAATCCCGTTCCCAGCCGTGACAGGAAAAGAAAGCCGAGCGAGCTGAGACTGGTCAAAATAATCAAGAAAACCGCAAGTTGCTCGACCAGCCGCGACCAATCGGCCATCCCGAAAAATTGTTGGAAGTCATGCGCCGTCGCCAAATCCATATCATCGAAGACTCCGTATTGAGTCGCTTCCGGGACGTGCGTGCCGACAAACAGGCCGAGACTCAAGGCCAACAGCAACAGCAGGTTGCCAATTGTTTCGAGCCACAATTTCGAGCGGTCCGGCTTCGGCGCGGCCGGGATGGTCGAGTATCCGTTGACGGCCTCGCCCGCCGATTCTTCCGCGGCCGCACTGGCACGCGATGTTCTCCAGACACGCACCAAGCGGTCGTTTTCGTCGCGAAACCGGCCAAACAGAATTTTGACAAAGTCGACCACCTGGCCGACGATGAACATTCCGCCCGTCAAACACCAAATCAATCCGCTGGCCATGCGGCCCACGTAAATGCGATGTAATCCCGGAATGGGAATCACACTCAACAGCAACGCAAACCCACGCCCGAATGGTGAGACATCACCCCGCAACTTCGGGTAAGTTGGTGTGGTTTCGGAAACGCTTTCGGTTCGAGACACCGATGCTGACCTCAACATTGAATCCAGAGGATTCTCATCTCCTCGTGGTTCCAGTCCAATCGTTAAAGCGTCAAGCAGCGAGTTGAACCAGCCTCCATCACCCTTGTAACGTTGGGCGGCTTTGGGATCGAAAGGACACAAGACCTGCACGGTCAGTGCTATTCCCGCAATGGCAATTGCCGACATCGTCGCATGTTCTCTGGCGTCGGCCAGCAGTGCAGCCACAAACGCCACCATTGCCGCCAACAGGGCGATTGGCAACGACAGCCGTTTCTTGCGGATCGTCGATGTCAGGAATCTCCAATCGAATAAAAACAGCGGCAGGGCGACACCGAACTGCACTTCGCCGGTGTAGCGAAGAGGGAAGACAGCCGTCGGTAACATGGCGGCACAGGCGATGACTCCGAAAAGGATACGATTCAGCAGCGCCGACTTCCCAGCAAATCTTGCGATCAGATTGCGCGTCCAGAATGCAGCAAGCGAAATGCACACGATGTCCATGGTCGTGATGATCGCCAGCTCATCACCGTCTATGATCATACCGAATATCGAGAACGCGCCGGCCGTCAATGCCGCCAGCAACCACGCTTGTTTGCGCGGGATCGGGTCACTGGGATCCCGTTCGACTTTCTGCTTCGGAGCAAATGCCAGACCTGTCGCCGCCGCCAACTGCGCCATCATCCGGCCGATGTAATATTGGAACGATTGACGCCTGCCGGCCGATAGCGGTTCAGACTTTGGATCGTAGGGGGTGTCGAAAATCGGCTCTGCCGGACTTATCGTGACGGGCACGTTCTTCCAATCCGAGGCAGTTCCGTCATCAACGGCGGCTCCATCGCTACCGCCGGCTCCCGCGCCAACCGGGACGGCTGCATTGCCAATCTTCTTCGCAACCCGGTCGGCGACCATCGTCAGCGTGTTCGGATTGAAGGCCGTGACGCTGTTGCGGACGTGCTCGGTGCCGTAAACGGCTTCGACCATTTCTTTGGTCGACTGATACCGGTCATCGGGATCCTTGGCGGTTGCCTTGCGGATGACGCTGGCGAACGGTTCTTCGATTTCGCTGACGTCGACCTCACTCGACATGTGCTTCATCAACACTTCGCCCATTGATTCGCCTAGGAACGGAGGCTCACCCGTTAGCATCTCATACAGCATCACGCCCAGGGCGTAGATATCGACGCTCTTGTCGTAGCGCCCCATGCTGATTTCCGGAGCCATGTAATGCACGGTGCCAACGGTCATCGTGTGGCCCGTGCGGTGGCTGGCTGTCATGGCTTTGCTGAGACTGTAATCGCCGATCTTGACGATGCCGTCTTCGTAGAAAACATTGTGCGGCTTGAGATCGCGATGGACGACTCCGCAGTCGTGCAGATAGCCGATCCCCTTGGCGATCTCGCGCAGGAAGAATGCGGCCTTCGCTGTCCCGAGACCTGCGGGTGATCCGTCCAACAGTTCCCGCAGCGATGGCCCCGATACAAATTCCATGATGACGAACGGATCGCCGTCGTCGTTGTGCTTGACGTCGAAGATCGTGACCAGTTGAGGGCTCTTCAGATTCATGCAGTGGCCGATGCCGCGCAGCTCGATGTCCTCGAAATTCTGCACGGCTTTCAGCGCGACCTGCCGGCCCGAATCACTGACGGCAAAGTACACTTCACCAAACCCGCCACGCCCAACGGCATGCTCGATCGTGAACCCGTCGAGCGGGCGATCTCCGTGTTTGTAGCGGTAACTTGGCATGGGTTAGGTCTGTTGCGAGTTGATCATTCGTTTAACCCGTAGCCGCAGGCGAGGTGAACGCGCCTCGCCTGCGGCTACGGGTTAAACGAGGGCACTCTCTCCTTCCCAATCTGAAACTACAAACGACACGCCGCCGGTTTCGACGGGAACTCCTTCAACAACCGCCGTCGACGTGCCTCCGTTTCGAAAACATAATTGTCCGTTCCTCAGATGCAAAACGACGTTAGCGTCGGCATCGCGCACGGTGACATGAGCCGACCGGTTGTTCGCGATAACGATCGACTCGTCCAGCAAGATCACATTGCGGATATCGGGCCGCGGCAACTTGGCTCCGGTCAGTTCCAATACAGCCGTTGTGCTGGCGGCGTTCGGCAAACGAAAACGCATGCGGCTGCGGGAGCCGATCGTGATCGAATCTCCGTTTGTCAACAGTTTGTCTTTGACGTCTTTGTCGTTGACGCGAACCGGGCGTTCGCTCCGCAGAAAGTAATCGTCATCCAGCCGCACGATCGAGGCGTTGGGCGACCCTGAATCGGTTAGCAAGCCAATGTCCGGCCGCCGCGATGATTTCACGGACCCAATAGACACGTTTTGATTTCGCACGACCAGATAACTGCCGGCTCCGTCAACCTGTAACAAAAATCGCATGGGCAGTTCCGAGGAACGGGCAACGGCATCCGGGATTGTGACGTGCCTTGATTTCGGCACAACGGCGCGTGTTTCGTGCAGAGCGGTTTGTTGCAGCAATCCCAGCGGGCCTGACTGCATGTTGTCGATCGATTCGGCCGCCAGCGTTGCCTCTTTGATCGCCTGATCGACCCAACGCGTTGCCGACGTCAATTGTTTCACGCGCCGCAACGATTGCAGAGCGAATCGCAGGTCACCACGTTCGGCCGCGGCCGATGCCTGCTGACATTCCTCGACAATCCGCGCGGCGTCGAGCAGCCGTTGATTGCCAGCAGCGAGCGGCTGCAGGTGATCGATCTGTGTCGCGGCTTGATCGAGCCGTCCGGCCTGAATCGCCTTTTCGATCTCCGCCAGCATCTGTTCGGAAAGTTGTGCTTTCAATTCAACCAATTGAGGATTCCGCGATTGCGCCTTTTGCACTTTCAGCAATTCGGCAATGGCGGCGTCCGTCGATTTGCTTTCGATTGCGTGGGCGGCGCGTTCCAGTGCGACGTCGACCTCGTCGCGTTTGACAGCCACATGCTGAGCGATCATGCCGGCTCCCTGATCATCGGGCAATTGGCCCAGCACGCGTTCGCCGATCGAAAACTCACCCTTGTCGATCTGCTGCCGCGCCATCGCGACGAGTTGCTGTTTTTGCCGCCGGTCGTCGTCACGGTCTTTCAATGCCGCTTGAGCCGCGATCCGCAAATCGGCAACGCGGTCTTGATTCCCCGTCAATCGTCCGGCTCGTTCGCAGTCCGACAGAGCTTCGACGTAGCGTTCGGCATTCAGATGAGCTTGGCCGCGTTCGAGCAACCGACCGGCCAGCCGTTCGGTCAGTTTCTGGCCACGTCGATGCGAGCGGACATCTTCACGAATCGCCTGTTCGAAGGCTTCGTCGAGCCGCCCGTCGGCCATCGCTGTTTCGGCTTGTCGAATTCGTAGAATCACCACCGTGGCGCCTCGATCAATGCACGCGGATTGCAACGAACATTATAACGGTCGCACTCGACCACAATCACGGACTTCTTGGCTGAGTAGGTCCCGCGAGCCGAGCGGGACCCGAAGATGGGCAAATCTTGCTACGTCTTGGTTGCGGCTACTTCGAAACAACTTTCGCAAGCCGCTTGGAATTCTTCTGCTCGGCACCAGCGAAGTAGTCGTCGACTTCCATCAGCACTTGCGCTTCGCTGATTCCGCTTTCGGGTTCGAGTGGCAGGAATGCCGACTCATGAGCCAACACGCGTTCGGCGATATTCAACCGCTTCTGAATCTGAGACAGCAGGCTCTCGGCCTTCGACAACTGGCTGCCGTCGAAATGCACGTGTGATTTGACCGACGCTGCTTGAATCATGCGGTTCTGGGCAACGAGTCCCTCGATCTGCTGTTCCAATTCTGTCTTGCGCGAGCGGGCTCGGTCGAGCATTTGCATCGCGGCCAGCAACGAGCGTTCGCGAGTTTCCAACAACTTGTGCTTGCTCGCCAGAATGATCTCGGCCTCTTGAAACCGGCCGAACGATCGCGCCAGCCGTTCGGTCAAATGCTCGCGCGAGTATTTGCGACCGTCGATCTCGTGGATGTCCGTGTCGTTGTCGAGTTCACCGCGGAGCTGCGTCACCAGCTTTTTCTGTTTCGTCAGACTCTCGGTGCTGTTGCTGATGTCAGCTTTCAGCGCGGCAATCTCGACTTCGTCTTGAGCAATGATCCGAATGTTGGCCTGTAATTCCGGGATGATGTTGTCGATCAAGTCGCGTGCCCGTTGAAGTTCAAATTCGATCGGGACCGAGTCCTTCACAACCGACTGCACGGCATTCGCTGAACTGCGGAAATAACTGAGCACGTCGGTGCCGAAAATCAAACATCCCAGCACGACCATCAACATTGCTCCCAAAGCACTGTACTTTGCACCCTTTAGAATCATGATTCGTCTCCACATTCGCAGGAATTGGGTTCTTTCGAACTGAGTTACCGATACCGTTTGAAGTGTGGTCGGACGTGTGTTGTAGATATTTCAAGATGTGCGCCGGTTTTTGCAAATCTCGTCATCATTCAGAGTTCAGGACGCCCGTTATGGGCGGAAAGCAAGGGGTTCTTCCCGGTAATTTCGCAGCCGGTGTTTTTCTCAGAATAATCGCCCCGAAAGGCAGCGCTCAATGGAACTCACTGTGTAGAACAATTGTCATTAATTGCTTCCCCCCACATGCAGAAAACAGTTGAGACAACGGTTCTACACCTGAAACTGCACGTAATGTGAGTGCCATTAAGGCAGTGCTGTTAAATTAAACGCCGCCTCAGACAGATTGCGCGCCGGATCCCGAGCGGGCCGATACTTGTGGCGTACGACATTGCTAGAAACAAGGTCACACTTGGCGTACGACAACGCGATTACCGGCCACTTCGACGACTTCGATGTCGCTTCCTTCGGGTATGAATGGCCCGTCGCTAACGACGTCGACCAATCGGTCGTCGATGCGGGCCTTTCCGGCAGGTCTGAGTACCGACATTGTGACGCCCTGCTTTGAAAGCAAAGTTTGGCTATCGGCGGCTGTACCGGCTATTGATGATTGCCCTGAAAATTCGGGGCTTAGCTGCGGCTCGTCCAAATCATGCCCATCGGCCATGTACGGAGGTGCCAGGATCATGTGGTTGAGCAGTGGCATGCGCGGCAGATATTTGCTCATGATCATCGCCAATACAATCACCGAACAGATGGAACTGCTTAAAGTGCCCATCGTCCAAACCATGTCGTTGACCTGCCCGCTGGTCGTGGGAATCACAAAAGTCTGACTGGCCAGGACTAACGCCACCATGACCAGCAAGCCGCCGGAAACTCCGAACACACCAAATCCGGGTATCACAAAAATCTCGAGGCCGATCATCGCAAGGCCGAGTACAAACAAAACGATCTCGAGCCAGCCGGCCGTGCCGCCCAGAAAACGGCTCCAAAAGAAAACAGAAAAGCATACAGCGGCACCGATTCCAAAGAAGCCGCTTGTCGTATGCAGTTCCAGAAAGATGCAGGCACCACCCAAGAAGAACAGCAGAAACAATGCCAACGGCGAATTCAGGAAGTAGACAAGCGTGTCGACCCAAGTTCGTTGGGACGCAACCAGTTTAGCATCTTCGGGAATTCCCATCCGTTGCCGCATATCGACCCAATCCTCAACCGGGACTTCCGCAATCTTTAGCTCGTGAGCCCGTCGGCCATTCACCGTCAGCAGGTTTTCTTCTTTCGATTCTGGAACGAGGCGGCCTTTGATCCATTCTCCGTTGGAGATGTGGATTTCTTCATCACTCATGAACCAAACGCGGTCGCTGTCACTGTGGCGTACTTGGAACACCTTCAGGTCTTTGTCGGCCATGGCTTCGGCTAACGCTTTGGGACGTCCCTTTTTTTCCGCGAGTGCCGCAAGCGTCTCGCGCAGATGTCCGACGATCTTTTCCGGAGCCCGTTCGAATTGGCCGCCTTCCCGCATTTCAATCGGTCCGGCATCGCCGATCTGGGCATCGGGAAACAGATAGATTTCACTGCAACCCAGGGCAATGATGGCCGCGCCGCTGAGCGCCATTTTGGGTATGTACGCGACTGTCCGGATTTTCTCGGGATCAAGGTCGGCGATACGATTCGCCAGATTGGTGCTCGATAAGAGATAGCCACCGGGCGAATCGATCTCGAAAATCAATAGGTTGACGTCCGATGATTCCGCGCGTCGGATCTCGCGTTCAACAAAGCCCTCCAGAATCGGTTCGATCATGCCTTCGATTCGGATCAGACGCGCTTTCGGAGCTTCCCCGATCGTCGCGTTTTCACGCAGGGATTCCATCGGAAGATTGTAGTGATCGGCAATGTCGGAACGCCGTTCGGCATTCAACACCACTAGCACATCAAGAGCCCGCGCGCGGCTGCCCGAAAGAGTTCCGATTGTTCCGGCTTCCTTAATCGTTTCGACATCCAAGATCGTCGCGCGGTTGTCTCGCAGCCGTTTCAGCTCTTCAGGAGTGACAACGCGGCTTTCCGTCGTCTTGTTGTTCCCTTGTGCAATTTCCAATTTGATCCGCAGCACGACCTGCTGGGGGTCCATCATCCCTTGAGCTAACGCGGCGTTGACTTTACGGTTGTGCCGCTTTTGCACCAACCGCACGACGGAGTCGCGTTCGTCGGGATCAACCGCCTCGCCGCGGCCGATATCACCCATTTCGGCATCAGGGTGCATGATGATTTCTTTGCACGCCAGAGCCAAAATGACATTGTTGCCGTCAACGGGTTTTCCGTCTTTTTGTTCCGGAATCCAAGCAATCGTCCGCAGCCGCGCGAGCCGCGCCAGCGTCAGCTCCTTCGCCAAGTCACGAACCTGGCCGAACTTGCTGGTTCCGCGGTTGATTTCCAAAACCAGAGTCGCTTGCTTGCCTTCCTGTTCGGCCTGGTGCTGCAATTCCGCCGCCGCGTTGGTCACCTTGGCATAGACCGCATCGTTAATCGGACTGGTGATCGTGATATAGGCCGCCAACGCACGTTTCTTCTCGACTTTGGCTTTCGCCTTGCCGTCTTTCTCATTTTTCGGTTCCTGTCCCGTGCCGCGTTCCGATAGAACGAGCAACAGAACAAAGACAAACGAGAACCATCGAAAGCTCTTCCAGTCAATCATGAGCCGCCCGATCCATTGGGACAGAGATGATGTTTCGCGGAACCCGAAACCAGTGATTGAATTATAAGTGCGCAACGGCCCCGGAACAATTCGTTTCCCAAGTCCGATTATTGAGGCCCATTCTGAATGGAACGAATAATTCAATCCGTGCGGTCACAATTGGGCCACAACGCGAACACGCTCTCCGCAGATCATCTCATATTGACAGGATCGACGTCGATGATGAACTCGACGCCGGGCAATCGCAATGCGGCCTCGGTAACCGGTTTCCACAAGGATCGAATTTCGTCGACGGAATTTGCAGCGATTTGCAAATGATATCGATAAAGGTTTTTTAGCTTTAAGATCGGCGCGGGAGCTGGCCCAAGGATTCGGATTGGCAGTTTCTCACTCTCGATCGGCCGCACAAGTAACTCGGCCAGTTGTTTTGCCGACTCGCGAACGGTTGGTTCCACGCGTCCGCGCAAGATGACACGCGCGAGATGCCGGAATGGCGGCGCCGACATTTTTCGACGATGTTGCAGTTCTCTCGTGACGAAGGCCAGATAGTCGTGCCGCGACGCACACACAATTGCCGGTTCGGAGGGATTCGACGACTGCACCACGACCCGTCCGCCGCGTTCACTGCGGCCGGTGCGGCCCGCGACTTGGGCGATCAATTGAAACGTCCGTTCGGCGGCTCGTAAATCAGGTTGGTACAACATCGTGTCGGCGTCGATGACACCCACCAACGTCACGTTGGGAAAATCCAGCCCTTTGGCGATCATTTGTGTTCCCAGCAAAATACGCACGTCGCCGTGGCGGAATGATTCGAGCGCCTCGTCGTGACTGCCGGGCTTGCGCATCGAGTCGCTGTCCATCCGCAAGCACTTGTCGCCAGGGAATTTCGCGCGGACCTCGTCTTCGAGGCGCTGAGTTCCCATTCCGAGAAAACGCAACCCCGGCGTGTTGCACCGTGGACAATTTGAAGGCGGCGGCGCTTGGAATTCACAGAAATGACAGAGGACGGCTTTTCGGTCCTTGTGCCATGTCAGCGCGATGTCACATTCGGGACACTTGATGCCCTCGCCGCACGAACGGCACCACACCGTCGGAGAAAAACCGCGCAGGTTCAGAAACAGAATCACCTGACCATCGTCTTTCAGAGCTAATTGCATGCTGCTGCGCAGCGCCCGTCCAATGGCCTGCCCGCGCGAGACGTGCGGATCATTGCGGGTATCGACAACAACCACGGGCGGTAGCGGCCGATTACCAACTCGTTTCGGCAACGAGATCAACTGATCGTTGACACCGGCAGGACGTTCGGGTTGAACACGAATCCATGATTCCAGTGTCGGTGTAGCCGTGCCGAGGATCAGCGGAATGTTTTCAATTTCGGCACGGCGCCGGGCAACTTCGCGAGCGTGATAACGCGGGACGGATTCTTGTTTGAACGTCGTTTCATGTTCTTCGTCAATAACAATCAATCCCAGGTGGGGCGCCGGCGCAAAGACCGCGCTGCGGGCTCCAACGATGACCTGCACCGCGCCACGGCTGATTTGCTGCCATTGCCAGTGACGTTCGGCATCGCTCAGATGACTGTGCAACACCGCCACCGAATCGAAACGGCTGCGAAAACGGCGAATTGTTTGTGGAGTCAAACTAATCTCCGGTACAAGCACGATCGCCTGACGGCCGTAACTCACAACCTCGCGGATTGATTGAATGTAGACTTCCGTCTTCCCGCTGCCGGTGACGCCGTGCAGCAAGAGTGTGCGGTAGGTTTGCGATCTCAACTGTCCGACGATCGTGTCGTAGGCCGCGCGTTGGTCGGTGTTGAGTTCAAGATCGGTTTCACTTTGAATCGGAGATGCGGTGTCCTCGAAACTTAACGTACGGCGGCGGATGGCCTGAATCAGACCCTTGTTTCGCAGAGCGTTGATCGGTCCCGTTCCGCAGTCGGCCGCTTGCGTTAACTCTTCAATCGTTACCGGCTCGCCGGACCCAATTAAGACATTCATCACAGCCTGTTGTTTGGCCGGCAGCTTGGTGTTTGAAAGAGTCTGGACAGCGCCGGGAGCCGGTTGAAAGAAATTGATGAGCCGAGTGCCCGCGTTTTTTTTGACGCCGGCCGGAACGACAACTTGCAGCACTTGGCCCCAACCGCAGAGATAGCGTTCGGCGATCCAATTTGTCAGTTCGAGCATCTTGGCGCTGACGATCGGTTCAGAATCGAGGACCGATTGAACGTATTTTAGTTTTCGCGAAGTTTGTGGTGGTGGCGGTCCTAAACCGACGCAGAAACCGACTTCATCGCGATTGCCGCGGCCAAAGGGAATCTTCACTCGCTGTCCGGCTCCGACAACGCCTCGCAGTTTCTCGGGCACCAAATATGAATAAACCGTGTCCAGCGGACGATTCAAAACGACTTGAGCCGCCGCGACATCGGCTGCCGCGGCAGCTTCCCACGGAACAGGCTCGAGTTCCAGCAATTCGGATTCAAACAGATTCTTTTGCGATCGTTTCGATGGCGACATATCTCGAATTCATAAGCCGTCACCGGTCGGCGGTCAACGATCAACTCAAGAAGAATGGATGTGCCGGCTAACCCGGATTATTCGTAACCCCGAAGCGTCAGCGAGGAATCCCCGGCGTTCTCCTCGCTTACGCTTCGGGTTACGATTTCCAGGGCGCCTTAGGTAAGATGGGCACAAAGC
>CAUZVF010000057.1:0-11796 GCA_963582955.1 Planctomycetota bacterium | reverse complement strand
GCGCGGTTACGCAAAGGTGATCCTGCAAAATGTCGGCACGAAATTCTCGACCCCCGCGACCTGAAGTTCTATCGAAACCAAACCGACGTCCACTGGGACAAATCTGACGATCCATTCACGTGGCGCGATCGGTTGCCGTTCGCCCGAGTTGGATTGGCCGAGTTGCTTGTGTTTTCGCTGATCAGTTTCGGCGGCGCGGCTGTTTGTTTCTTCTTCGCCACTCAAGTCACCTACGGTGCGGCCGAAATCTTCCTGTGGATTCTCGGAAATGCCCTATCGCTGATCGGCGTTTTGATCGCATGGTTTTTTCGCGATCCGCATCGTGTTGTTCCAACGGGATGCGGAGTTGTTGTGGCGCCGGCCGATGGCAAGATTGTGGCCATCGAAGAAATCGAACACGATGAATTCATCGGCGGCCCGGCCGTGCAGGTTGGGATCTTCCTGTCAATCTTTAGCGTTCACATCAATCGCACTCCGGTTGTCGCGCGAGTGATCGCATTGCGGTACAAACCAGGAAAGTACTTGAATGCGTTGCGTCCCGAGTCGGCTCGCGAGAACGAGCAACTGGCGATTCGCCTGGAAGAAAGTGCGGCGCCGCATCGCCGGATGATCGTTCGTCAGATCACCGGCGCGATCGCTCGGCGGATTGTGTGTTGGGTGAAACCCGGTGATGAATTGGAACACGGCGAGCAATTCGGCATGATCAAATTGGGTTCACGAACTGAACTTGTCTTGCCAAAAACAGAGGGATTGAAAATCGCCGTTCAGGTCGGCGACAAGGTGAAAGCCGGATCGTCAATCATGGCGAAGTATAAGAATTGACCGATGAGCAAACGACAAAAGATGTTTGCCGTTCTGCCGACGATGTTAACGTTGGGTAACGCGGCTTGTGGATTTGGAAGTATCACGTTCGCGGCCAAAGTTGGTCCGGAACCAGTGACGGGAACCGATCCGCTGTTTATTGCCGCTCTGTTGATTTTTCTCGGAATGATGTTTGATATGCTCGACGGCAGCGCGGCACGCTGGACGAATCAGACGAGCGATTTCGGGGCTCAGCTCGACAGCCTGTCCGATGTGATAAGTTGCGGCGTCGCTCCAGCATTTCTGATGATTCAGTTTGTCCGGTTCGAACATTTCACTGACCCGGAGTTCGTAGCGGCGTTCACATACCATCCCCGTTTGTTATGGGTGATCGCTCTGTTGTTCGCATTGTGTGCCGTCCTGCGGCTCGCTCGGTTCAATGTGGAAACCGAGGAAGACGACGCACACGAAACTTTCAGCGGTCTTCCATCACCGGCCGCTGCGGGAACGATTGCCGCTTTCCCCATTGCCATGCGTGGTTTGAATAATTTACTGGAATCTCCCATCGATGAATGGTTGCAGCAGTTCGCTCATTGGATGATGCCCGCGCTCAAGCTGACGTTACCGATTATCACATTGGTCGTCGCGTGCTTGATGGTTTCCAAGATTCAATACGCACATGTCTTTAATCAACTATTCACGGGAAAGCGCGGCCGGTTGCATGTGATCCAATTGGTTTTCACTTTTGCGACCGTATTTATCGTTCGAGAACTTGCCATCCCGCTGATCTTCTGCTTCTTCGCATTTTACGCGCCGGTGCGAGCACTTTGGGCGAAGATGTCACAGCGACGACTTCACAAATCTCAGCGGATTTGACAGACTGGGTGATTCACTTTGTTGGATACAGATTCCCTTAGTTTAACGGCAAGCCAAAGGCGTCTGCGTTCGTGAAACACCGCGGCATCGAGACACGGTGTCGCCTTTGGCTTGCCGTTAAACAAAGTGACTACGTTTTCGCACTTTTCAAGGAGCAAAGTCGTTTCCAATGTTCACAGGGCTCGTTGAAGGCCGGGGGAGGGTTGATGAAATCCGGTCTGATAGCGCGTCCATATTTCTGGTGATGGCCGTGCCCGAAGAAGTCGCCGAGGGGGCCGCGGTCGGTGACAGCGTGGCTCTGAATGGATGCTGCTTGACGGTTGTCGAATTGAACGGCAACCGTTTGTCATTTCAGGCGGGTACCGAAACGCTCTCGAAGACAAACCTCGGCAAGTTGAAAGCCGGTGATTCGGTTAATCTCGAGCGTCCACTGGCGGCCGATGGGCGGTTGGGTGGTCATTTCGTGCAGGGGCATGTCGACGGAGTCGGCCAAGTTGACGCCATCGAACGCGATGGCGAATGGGTCACCATGTGGTTTCAAGTGCCCACGCAATTGGCCGCTCAGATGGTGCCGAAAGGATCGGTCGCCGTCGACGGCATCAGCCTGACTTTGGTCAATGTCGAGCGTCAGCGATTCAGCGTGGCATTGATTCCGCATACGTTGGAAGCCACGACGCTGGGCATTCGCGAGATTGGCGACGATGTGAATATTGAAACGGACATTCTTGGGAAGTACGTCCAAAACTTTTTGAATCCGGAACGGGATACGTCTGAATGAAAGACGCCGCACGACAAACCCGAACGTATCTGATGCGGCTCTTCAAGAAGCACGGTTTCAACCCGCGCACGGATCTCGGCCAAAATTTCTTAATCGATTTGAACATCGTCGAATACATCGTCGAGCGTGCTCATTTGGACGAACGCGACGTCGTCTTGGAAGTCGGTTCGGGAACAGGCGGCATGACGACGTTTCTCGCGCAGCAGGCAGCCGCGGTTGTGTCGGTCGAATACGATTCGAACATGTACCAATTGGCTCGGGAAGCGACCGCCGACCTCGAAAACGTCACGTTGATGAATTGTGATGCATTGAAGAATAAGAACAATTTGGCTCCGGCCGTGATCGAAAAGATCGAAGAGAAGCTCGCCGAAGAGCCGGGCCGCCGATTGAAACTGATTTCAAATCTGCCATTCAACATTGCAACTCCCATCGTGTCGAACCTCGTCGCGACCAATTTGCCGTGGGAACGGATGGTGGTGACCATTCAGTTGGAACTTGGCCAGCGCATGGCGTCGCGGCCGAACGAATCGCAATACGGAGCGTTGCCGGTTTGGTTGCAGGCTCAGTGTTGGGTGAAGTTCCTGAAACGACTGCCGCCGACCGTTTTTTGGCCTCGGCCGCAGGTATTTTCCGCGATCGTGCAATTAGTACCCAACATCAGCCGGCGCAGATCGATCGAGGATCGGCCATTCTTTCATGACTTTGTGAGAAGACTGTTTCAACAGCGCCGCAAGTTTCTACGCAGTGTCGCGGTGGGAATGTACCGAAAAGAACTATCCAAGCCCGAAGTTGACCAAATCCTCGCGGAAGCAAACATAATAACCGAGACGCGGGCCGAGCAGCTTGATGTCGACACACTGGTTGATTTGTCCAACCGGTTTTATCGCGTGCTGTCAAAAGAAGCCGTTACGGAATGAAGGGGGAGAAGCAAAATGGAAGATCGAATCGCCTGTCAAGGCATCACGTTTGATGACGTCCTGTTGGAACCGGCTTTCAGTGCCCTGATGCCGTCCGAAGTTGAAGTCAGTTCGCGGCTGACGCGAAACATCCCGCTGAATCTTCCCGTCATCAGCAGTCCGATGGACACGGTGACGACCAGCGAAATGGCCATCGCACTGGCTCAAGAGGGCGGTATCGGGTTTATCCACAAGAACATGACGATCGAGCGGCAAGCCTTGGAAGTCAATGCCGTGAAACGTAGCGAGCACGGCGTGATCCATGACCCGGTCACGTTGCCTCCGGACAGTTCCGTCGGTGAAGCCTCGAAGATCATGCGCGAGCGAAACATCGGCGGAGTTCCGATCACGCAGAATGGGCAATTGAAGGGAATCTTAACGAGCCGCGATTTGCGATTCCTCGATTCGCCCGACACGCGCATCGAAGAAGTCATGACGAAGGATAATCTGATTACGGCCAATGCTGACACCGACTTGGATACGGCCAAGCGCATCTTGCTCGAAAATAAAGTCGAGAAACTCTTGCTGGTTGACGAACAATATCAATTGAAGGGATTAATAACGATCAAGGACATCGACAAGAATATGCGGTTTCCGCTGGCGTCGAAGGATGACCGCGGACGCTTGCGAGTCGGAGCTGCCGTCGGTGTCAATGATTTCGAACGGGCCGCGTGCCTGTTGGAAAAGGGGGTGGATGTCCTGGTTGTCGACAGTGCCCACGGCCACTCGAAAAACGTGCTCGACACGGTTCGCGAGATCAAGCGTCAGTGGGAAATCGACGTCGTCGCCGGCAACGTCGCGACCAAAGAAGGGGCCAGGGATCTCGCCAAAGCCGGAGCTGATGCCATTAAAGTGGGAATTGGTCCCGGTTCAATTTGTACAACCAGAATTATTTCCGGAGTCGGCGTTCCGCAATTGACGGCAGTTAACAACGCCGCCAAAGCGATCGCCGACACCGATATTCCAATCATTGCCGACGGAGGAATTCGATACAGCGGAGACATCACCAAGGCCTTGGCCGCCGGTGCTCATAATGTGATGCTGGGCGGTCTGTTGGCCGGTCTGGACGAGAGCCCTGGAGAACGCATTTTATATCAGGGCCGCACATTCAAGCTCTATCGCGGCATGGGGTCGCTGGGAGCGATGGTCAAAGGCAGCGGCGAACGTTACCGCCAATCGGTCTCTGAAAAAGACAGCAAATCCGCATCGAAAGAACTGGTTCCGGAAGGAGTGGAAGGCCGCGTCGCCTACAAAGGCCCGCTGCACAGTTTTCTGTACCAGTTGATCGGAGGCCTGCGGGCCGGCATGGGATATTTGGGAACAAGGACGATTCAAGAACTCAGGACTCAAGCGAAATTCATTCGCATTTCACCCGCATCGGTTAGGGAGAACCATCCCCATGACATCGCCATCACTCAAGAAGCACCCAACTACACGGCCGAGCATTCGCCGTTCGAATCGAATTAGTCGGTGGCTGGTTAAGGTCAGCGTGATTCTTGTCGCCAGCACTTTGCCGTCGGCATTCGCTGATGGTGGAGAAACTGCGCCGCTCGACCGCTTGAAACAGCGTTCCGCGAAAAACCGCTGGGATGTGCTGTCGAAGCAATTGCCGAAGCTGGGCATTACTCGCAAGTCGAAAGCCAAGAACGGCAGTTCGAAACCGGCTGCATCGCGGCCTTTGCAGGCGCTTCCCGATGACTTGGATCAAGTGATTCGTCCATTCCGTCTTGCGGCCTTGCAGGAATCTGAAAAGAAGGAAACTGAACCTTATCCGGAACCCGTCCGTGACCCCATGAAACTGCGGAAGATTACGACGATCATGCCGTACTTTGATTACGAGCCGGACGAGAAACTTCGGAAGGAGGATCCGTGTTCGAATATCTGTCCGCGCCCCGACGGCGCGCCGTGCAAGCCGGCCGAAGATGGCACGGGCCTGCTTTGTCCGGAAGAAGTTCAACTTTCGAAAATGGAATACTCGGGCCGCATGTTCGAAGACAGCCTGTTTCAATGGAAAGCACCAGACCTGTACTCGAACCCACTGTATTTCGAGGACCCGTCACTGGAACGGTACGGGCACACGCACCACGAAGTGATCCAGCCGTTCGTTTCGGCGGGACGGTTTGGCGTGCAATTATTTGGCCTGCCGTATCAAATGACGATCGATCCCATTTGCAAAAGAATGTACGCGTTGGGTTATTACCGTCCGGGCGAGTGTACTCCGAAAAAATACTACCGTGTTCCCTGGAACACCGAAGCCGCCGTCCGGCAAGCCGGCGTTGTTACGGGATTGTTTTACATCATCCCGTAATTCATGTTCGTGGATGTCTCGCGGCCAGTTTCAAAATGGAACACCCTTGCTTAAACTGCAAGGGTGTTTCTTATGGCACACCCATCTTGAAATGTCGGGTTCAAGTTACCGATTCACGGTCTTTTCGCGGCACGGGACGGAAAAGATGGCTCAGCCATGTTTCATTGCTATGTAGGATGTCGACCTGAATGAGCCAGCAAACTTCCGTTGACCAGAGTCTTGCCAACGAGATTATCAGCCGAGTGGAATCGGTCGTCATCGAGGCGGAGGCGAAAACCAAACCTCTGGAGCTCGACCCGTTTCGCGGCCAACTCTTCGAATTGTTCGTACTTGCCGAGGCCTCTGGCGGAATCGGTGAAGACGCCGAACCGGATTTGTCGGCCGACGGCATCGGTCGCGAGTTGGCTCAACGCTGGGAGCTGGCGTCAATCACGCAAGACGCGTTCGTGCAACAGTCGAAGTTGCCCCCAGCCCATCTCTCGAAAATGCGATTGTTGTGGTCGTTTATGCGCATGTGGATGGAATGGTCGTACGCTTGGCAGCGGTGGCACGAATTCCATGACGGACTCACGAAGTCGTCGTGAGACAGATTGTGATCACTGACTCATTCGTTGATTCCTAAATTCGCTGGGCAAAAATGCGTGCAACTTGCACGCATTTTGATTGTTTGCAGTGCAAAGATTTGTCTCTCTTAACTTCGCGCTCTTCGTTCCTTTGCGTTCCCAAAAGCGACGCTCACAACTCGCTAAGTGTCAACCTGGCGATACTGCAGATTCGGGGGCAAAAACGGAGACTTGGAAAAATGGCTAGCAATAAACGGGTCAGGTCGCTCTTGTCTATTGAATTGTCTATTCGGAAAAGCAATTGATTTGCGGTTGTAGCGATCAACGTGCCGATACAAATCACAACAGCCGTACTGTGGCAGTACGTCTGTTGTGATCAGTTGGTTGCGTTCGCTACGCAATTCTAACCGATGTCTTGACTCAACAATGTTGACGTCGCGGCAATCGCCGGTCATGAGGATGTGGCTGGCGTCAGAGACAAAGTGAAGGATGGATCCATGCTTTGCAGACAAATTGTCCTGTTGTCTAGTACCGTCATTGTCAGTTTGATGATTGGCTGTATTGGCGGCGAGAAGAAGCTCGAATATCTCGGGGAAGCCGATCTTCAATATTACCGCGACACGACAACGCAGATCGATTATCCGTACGTTGGCCAGGAATCTCCCGACAGCGTGAAGTTCGCACAAGAGCCGCGTCGTCTCCGCGATCATCACAAGGACGAGATTTGGGACTTATCGCTAAACGAAGCCGTGCAAACGGCACTGATGAATAGTGAAGTCATCCGTGACAATGCCCAGTTCCTTTCGGCTGGCAATACGATCCTGACACGTCCCGACTTTGCCAACACTGTTTTCGATCCGGCCATTCAAGAGTCTGGCGTCTTATTCGGCCAGCGCGGCGTTGAAGCGGCGCTGGCGGATTTCGACGCGACATTCACAACAACGATGCGCTGGGGACGCAACGAACAAGTCTCGGAACAGCCCAATATCGGATTCGCGCCGGGACAGACAATCATCGAGGAAACCGGTCAATTCCGTTCAGCGGTTGCCAAGAACTTTGCTGATAGCAGTTCGATCGTACTCGAACACAACGTCGAGTACTCAGCCCGAAACCAACAGTTCGGTGCCGGGACACGGCTGTTTCCATCACATTTCACGGCGTTGCCGCCCGACATCCCGACGTTTGGAATCGAATTCCGCCGGCCGTTGTGGTCAGGAGCCGGTACGGCATTCACACGAATTGCCGGGCCGATCCGTGACAGCCTGGGTGGAGTCTCGGGTGTCTCGCAAGGAGTTGTCATCGCCCGCATCAACAACGACATCTCATTGGCGGACTTCGAAGCGGCCGTTAGGAATCTGATCAAAGATGTGGAAGACGTGTACTGGGATTTGTATCTCGCCTATCGCACTTACGACAGTGAGTTGATCTCTCGCAACAGTTCCTTGCGAACGTGGCGTGAAGTTAAAACTAAGTTTGACGTCGGCGGCCAGGGCGGTGGAGCGGCTGATGAGGCCCAGGGTCGCGACAACTATTTCGAGATTCGGGCCCGCACTGAAAACGCTCTCTCCAACATCTACACAACCGAAGGACGGCTGCGTCGTCTATTGGGATTGGCCGTCAACGACGGCCGCGTCATTCGACCGATCGACGAACCCGTCACGGCAGAATTTATTCCCGAGTGGGGCACCAGTCTGGTCGAGGCTCTGACACATCGCGTTGAACTGCGGCGTCAGAAATGGAACATCAAGAGTATCGAGCTGCAGGTTCAGGCAGCCAACAGCCTGACGAGGCCGCGGCTTGACTTCGTTTCAGGATATCAAGTCAACGGTTTCGGCGACCGGCTGCTCAGCAATCGCCCCGGAGCGTTTTCCGGACTCTATCGATCGGCATTCCGTGGCAATCAGACGGGTTGGAACTTGGGTTTCGAATTCTCGATGCCGTTCGGGTTCCGCTCGGCCAATGCCCAAGTCCGCAATCTGGAACTCAAATTGGCGAAAGCCCGCTCGCTGCTGTCGGCTCAGGAATTGGAAATCAGCCACGAATTGGCGAACGCTTTCCAGTTGGTCGACCGGGCGTACACAACCGCCGTCACTAACTTTAATCGTCGCCGCGCCGCGGAACGTCGAGTCCAGGCATTTCGCGCGGAATACGAAGTCGGTCGCGCGACACTCGACTTGCTATTGCGGTCGCAGATCAGTCTGGCTCAGGCCGAGATCGCCTATTACCAAAGCGTGATCGAATACAACAAATCGATCAACGAATTGGAATTCCGCAAAGGCACTCTGCTGGCCAGCAAGCATGTGCATCTGGCCGAGAGCCTCTCGACACCGCAAGCCTATCTGGAAGCAATTCGCCGCGCTTGGTCCCGCAGTTATGCGTTCGATGCCGACCATCTGCAAACCGAACCGGTGGAGTTTGTCTTCCCGCAATACAATTACGGTGTTGAATACGAATCGGCTGAGGAATACGGCGACGAGCCGGGCGAAGTGCCGCCACCCGAGCCGGTACCCGCCGAAAACAGCGACGCGGCCGCCGATACTCAGGCAAAAGCGAATCCTCTGACGCCACCTTTCGAATCCCAGCCGGGTGTCGGCGATCGTGACATCAACGCGGCCGCGTCAGCCTTGCAACAATCGGACACCACGCTCACGGCCCCGCCGCTGAAGGCAACGCGTCCCAAGAGCCCGGTTTCGCTCGACCCGCCGTTCTTCGACGACGAAGGCGACGTGCAACGAACCGAGGAAACAAAGCGAGCGAATAAGCCGACGACTCCGATCGAATCGTCACCGTTCTTCGACGCTCGTTACAAGCCGTTCTCACGTCCGCCGAAAGCCCGAGAGTCGGCGAAGAATCCCAACAAGATTCAGCTCGTCGAGTTCGAATCTCCGATGTCCTCGAAGGTTGATAGCAAGTCAGGCAAGGCGCAGCCTAAGTCGCCGTCGCCAAACAAATCGAGCAATGCGGACCCCACCGAGACGTCCGCGAAGAAGAAGTTGCCGATGAAGAAACGTCTTTCGAACTGGGGCGTCTTCTGGAAGCGCGACAAGTAACTTCTTTGTTTAACGGCCGTAGGTGACGGTGTTGCCACTCAACGAACCACTTGGAATTGGGCCGTCGCCTTTATTCGCTACCGAAAAGCCGAGCGTGTTCAATCTTTCATCAATTCGATCGGATTCGTATAGCCGCGAATCCGGTTGTCGACCAGAGTGATGTTGCGCGTGCCGGCTCCGATTCGGATACCAACTCGGTTCATGGGCTCTCGCGTTTCTACGATTTCGTTACCCCGGATCGTGATCGCCTCGACTTTTCCCTGAAGGTCGATCCCAATGCCGTCGCCCGCGCCGCTGTCGACGATGTGGTTATTTTCGAGCCGGTTGCGATGCGGTGCAAAGGCCTTTCCTCGCTCACGACGAAAGATCACGCCGACACTGCCGCTGTTGCGAATTTCGTTGTTCCGGATCAAATTGTCCGTGTCGCGGTGTCCGATCGAGATTCCGTATTTGTTGCCAATGCAGATATTTTTCTCGGCCAAGCCATATTTGACGCCCCAACAAAAGAAGATGCCGATGTTGTTGCGTTCCAGCTTGTTGTTGCGAATCAGCGGGCGCTGAGAACCCGATCCCGGATGCAGCCCCAAACCGACATTGTCATGGCTGCGACAATTCTCGACGACGACGTCGTGGCAAATCTGCCAACTGACTCCGTCACCGTTGTAATTCCGCGCCGTCACATTCCGGACGGTGATCTGATTGCAATCCTGCATAAAGATGCAACCGGCATAGTTGCCGTTCAAGTTTTCGTTCTGTTTTCGGTTGCCGTCCAGCGTGATGTTCTCGATCACGACGTTCGAGATGTGATCGCCCGACAGAATCGGAAACAGCGTCGCGGCTGTTGATTGTCCCATCAGCCAAAAGTTTTTCCGCAATGGGCGATCCAACTTGAATCGGTTCCCCGACCGGGCGATGAACGTGCGCTTCAGAACGTCCAAACTGCCGTTGTGCGGATTCTTCGTTCGCAGGCAAATCCCGTCACCGACTCGAAATCCCTTGGCGTCGACCAGAGTCACCTCTTGGTCGTACCAATCGGAATCGGCGGCCAGTTTCGTTTTGATCGACGGTTCTTTCAACAAGACCGAATCATCGCCGCTGCCGAGGATGCGGACGTTCGATTGCATGTAAACCGCATTCCGCATGCGATACGTGCCGGGCAGAATCTTCACGGTTCCGCCGCCGAACCTCGCGACATAATCGACCGCCGCTTGAATGACCTTTTCATTGCTTCCAATCAGATCGGCTTTCTTGGGACCGACCGTCAACGTCAGCCGTTCGTCCCATTTGGGTTCGTGGACCGTGTCTCCCGATGTCGCTCGCGGAATCGTCACCGGGGGACGCCGGTCGGCTCGCAACACGTTCGAGTACAACAATCCGCTGGCGAACGTACCGCCAGCAACCAGAAAACCACGTCGAGAAAGTCGTGAAGAGGACATATTTCGGTATCCTTGTTTGAGAATCTTCAACCGACCGATGAATTCCTTTGTACCAACGTTGTCGGAAAGGCTCAACTTTGAGACTCAGAAACGGGAAGAGCCGTGTACCGATACATGTTTCGAACCGACGGATCACACAATCCTGCCGAATTGAATGGTGCGATGGCCGCCGCCACGAATTCTTCAAAAGTCTGAGCATCGTCTGGTGAGACGCTTGGTTGTCTGGTCACCCGCTGCAATTCACCTAGCGTCGTCGAGACCGCTTGTCGGAACGATGGGTCGCCGGCACAAAGGAAAGCCGATGTGGCTCCGTCGGGCCGATGCAACCGCCGACGCTCGTAAGTTGTCGCCGCCGCAAAGTAGAGCATCGAAAACGCCGTGAACAGCCGAAAATGCTGAAACGACTGGAAGCAGCCGAAGACCAAATCGTCGATCAATGACAACTCCTCAGAAATCGATGTTTCGAACGATTGCAATTGGTCCTTTAGTCTTGGTTGGTCCCAGTGCTTCGATAAAACACTTGCCAATCGCTCGACTCCGCACAAAGTGTGAGCGATCCCGGTGCTGTGAAGTGGATCGATGAATCCCGCGGTGTTCGGCAGCAACGCCCAATTCGCACCAGCCAGTTGGCGAATTCGCCGTTGCAAACGTGATGTCCTCACAAAGCCGCTGTTGGGATCGACGATCTTCGCGTTTGCAAAAAGTCGCCCGAGCGTGGGATACCGCGTCAAAACTCGGTCCCATTCATCGTGAGGCGATGATTCATCAAACGGATGTTTGCTCTCGTCCAAAACCAGACCGGCACTCGTCAATCCGTTATTGAAACGCAACAACCACATCCACGCGTCGTCGACGATATGATGCTGGGCCGCGTTGTCGCAACAGAAAGGATGCGCCTGCGTGCCAATATTGGTTGCGTTCAGGAGATCGTCAAACGGCAGGACGCCTTCAAAATGGGCATAGATCGCCCGCGACCGTGTTCGGATTGCGTTCGTTCCCGTATCGAGTCCAAGATGACGTGGAACGAC
>CAUZVF010000056.1:0-11799 GCA_963582955.1 Planctomycetota bacterium | reverse complement strand
GTCGCTTTTTTCGACAGTAAAGCCCGTGGAGCTTCTGTCCAATGTTCGGTATCCTCCATCCGTCCATCCACGTGTCATCAAACGAAGCCCACGGCACCCTGCCGTGCTGACAATTCGGACATATTCCCTGCCGGCATTGTTGCTGGCAGAAATTGCATGTCTGCATGTTCGCGCTGGCGAGACGTATTGCGTTTTGTCTCGTTTGAATGGGACGGGCGTACGGCTCGGCCGCGGATATTTCCAACGTGAGTGTCTCGGCAACCAATATCACCAATGAAGCCGCAATCATCCGGTTACATGATTTGATAAGCATCGAAGTCTTCCTGTCCGTGTGGTAATGACTGAATTCGCCGAACGCGGATCGCCAATCTCATGATCCGCACTCGAATTCAACGCCGATGTTAATACCCAAATTGATGCGGAAAGTAGCCTGTAAACAAACCAAATCTGGTGTTGTATTTAACACGTACCTCGGTCCCCATCAGTTTCCAATTTTCGTGGGACTCGAATCCGAACGGAGTCAGAATACGGCGGCCTTTGACTTTGTAATAGAACGGCCCGTACATGGCTTTGTATTTGTGGCCGTAGAGCATTTCGTGTGGCGCCATCGCCTGATTCGTAATGACGGTCGCACCCACTTGGTAAGGAATGTTGTATTGCGGGCACGGGTACAACGCCGCATTCATTTGTGGGTATCGCCCCTGTTGATGATTCGGTGCCATCATCGGTGTACCGGTTGCCGCCGGTGTTCGCACACTTGACGCGGCTTGCTGGATGGGACGCGCGTAAGCCGGATAGGCGAACTGCTGCGGAGCCATGTTGGCATAGCTGGCCGGAGCCACCGTGCCGTAACGTGGCGGAGCGGCCGTCCAATGCACCTGCCGGGCCGATGCCGAGTTTTGTCGGGATGCCGAACGAAACTGAGCGCGGGCCGTCGATAGTGAGAACGTGACCAGTACAGCCAGGCACGCCGTTGAATGAATCGCCAATCGCAACATCGATCACTCCTTGGGATATCGCGGTTTCTTACAATGCAGCCTTGTTCCGCCGAGCGACATCACATGTCGTTGGCAATAGAATTGTTGGCTGGGGCACGAAAACGTGATCCTTCCGTGGACGTTCTTGTGCCGACGCAGTACAACCATTCGTCCGATGACGATCGAAGAGATGAATCATTCTGTACGTTTCGTATCGATTCTACCGCAATTCCAGAACCTGGGTGGGTATAACGAGTTATGGCGACGGCAAGCATTCGGTAATCGACAGAAGGGATACAATCGATGCGTTCGCTGAGACCGGTAAACTCGTTATAATCGGCGCAATCTGACAAAATGCGGATCGAGAAAGGAGGCCGACTTGGCACGGCAAAGTGGTAAAAACAATGGTGCCCGTTTGAAATCAGATGATGACACCTCGTCGAAATCAAAGAACGGTGATCACATTGAATATGTCGATCTGAGTACCGAGACGCGACGGCGTTATCTGAATTACGCATTGTCAGTCATTCAGTCGCGCGCGCTGCCTGATGTCCGTGACGGACTGAAACCCGTTCAGCGCCGCATTCTCTACGTGATGTTTCATGATCTGCATCTCGCGGCCGGATCGAAGCCCCGGAAGTGCCGCAAGATTTGCGGCGACACGACCGGCAACTATCACCCGCACGGAGCCGAGGCAGTTTACGACGCACTGGTCCGTCTGGCTCAGGACTTCACGTTTCGATATCCACTTGTTGATGGTCAGGGGAATTTCGGGTCCGTTATCGGATTGCCGCCCGCGGCCGACCGATACACCGAAGCACGGCTGATGCCGATCGCGTCGGAAATTATGAGCGAGCTTCGTTTCCGTACCGTCGACACGCGGCCAAATTTTGAAGCGACGATGGATGAACCGGTTGTTCTGCCGTCGCGGTTCCCGAACATTCTTGTCAACGGATGCCACGGCATCGCGGTCGGAATGGCGACCAGCATGCCACCGCATAATCTGGGCGAGGTGATCAAGGCTTGCATCCACATCATTCACACCCCAAAACCGACCGTGGCTCAGGTGATGAAATTTATCAAGGGTCCCGACTTTCCGCTGGGCGGCCGCATCGTGACCGATCGCCGGACATTGCGTCAGACATACGAGGAAGGCCGAGGCCCGATCAAAGTCCGCGGCGAATGGAGGTTTGACCGCGAGCGACGAAAAGAACAACGTCAGCGGTTGGTGATTTATTCCATCCCCTATGACGTCAGAACCGGACCGTTGCTGACGGACATTGGTGACATCATCGAGAACAAGAAACTGCCGCAATTGGAATCCGTCGCTGACGAATCCGACGAAAAGCACGGCATGCGGATCGTGCTGGAAATCCGGCCCGACGCCGACCCCGAAGCCGTCGTGGCCTATCTGTACAAGCACACCAACCTCGAAAACAACTTTTCGTACAACGCCACTTGTCTGGTGCCCGACGAGCATGGCGTTCTGGTTCCGGCTCGCGTGAACCTCGTCGACATGTTGCAGTACTTCTTGGATTTCCGATTCACAACCGTACGGAAGCGGTTCGAGTTTCAACTCGAACAACTCGAAAACAGGATTCACATCCTGGAAGGATTCGCGATTGTCTTCCGTGGTCTCGACAAGGCCCTGAAGATCATCCGTCGCAGTTCCGGCAAACAGGATGCGGCCAAGAAACTGATGCGGGAATTCCTGCTGGATGAAGTCCAAACGAACGCGATTCTGGAGCTGCAACTCTACCGCATTTCGCGGCTTGAAATCGATCAGATCAAAGAACAGTTGAAAGAAAAACGAGCCGACGCCAACCGCATACGTCGCATCCTTGCCTCGAACAGACGCTTGTGGTCGGTCGTTGAAAGTGAGTTGAAGGAAGTTTCGAACCAATTCGCCGACAGACGCCGCACGTCATTGGGCTCGTCGGATGAAATCACCGAATTCGACGCGCAAGCCTATATTGTCCGTGAGAACACGAACGTCGTCGTCACGCGGGAAGGATGGCTCAAACGTGCCGGACGTTTGAATAGTGTCAAAACGACACGTGTGCGTGACGGTGACAGCGTGCTGAGTGTGGCTCCGGGCAGCACGTTGGACAACGTCGTTCTGTTTGCCAGTGACGGCGTCGCCTATACGATGCCGATCGATCAGGTTCCCGCGTCATCGGGTTACGGCGACCCGATGTCGAAACACGTTCGCTGGGGCGATGGCGTCAACTTGATCACGTCAATTTCGACGGATCCGCGGTTTACTCCGGCAGACAAAAAGAAACGTGGCGAACCAACGCCCGCGCCATTCCTGTTGATTGCGACAGCAAACGGTCAGATCATGCGGATCTCGTTCAGCCAGTATCGATTGGCGTCAACGAAAGCCGGCCGCAAGTTTTGCCGATTGCGGAAAGGTGACCGCGTCGTGTACGCCGCATTGGTTCGTGACGCAAAGACGGCTTTTTTGGCAACCAAGAAAGCCCGCATCATTCACTTTTCGATCAAAGATGCCTTGGTGCTGACGAATCCGGGGATCGGCGTCCGCGGAATTAAACTGGAAAGCGACGACAAGGTCCTAGGAGCCGTGCAGTTGAGCCGTCCGAGCGACTGCTTGCGAGTGGAAAATACCAACGGCAAGGTTCTCGCGTTTGGCCAAATGAAATACAACGTCACATCGCGCGGCGGCAAGGGTGTGAAGACCAGCCATCGCAGCGGATTTGAGTCAATCATTCACCCACCGATTGATCTGGTGGATTGGAACGAAATCGAGTCGGAATAACATGGCGACCGTCGTAAAATCGAATTACACCGCGAAAGATATTGAAACGCTCGAAGGTTTGGAACCGGTTCGCATGCGGCCGTCGATGTATATTGGCGGTCTCGATTCTCGCGGGCTGCATCATTTGATTTGGGAAGTTGTCGACAACGCCGTCGATGAATTTCTGGCGAACGCGGCCGACCGAGTGACCGTGACGCTGCACAAAGACGGTTCCTCGATCACGGTTACCGATAACGGACGCGGGATTCCCGTCGACCGGCATCCGAAGGCGAAAAAGTCGGCGCTCGAAGTGATCATGACGACGTTGCACGCCGGCGGAAAGTTCTCGCACAAGAACTACGCACGTAGCGGCGGTCTGCACGGCGTCGGCTCATCGGTCGTCAACGCACTATCATCCGAAATGGTGGCGACGGTTCATCGCGACGGTCACGAGTGGGTGCAACGCTACAAACGCGGAAAGCCGACAGCTCCCGTCAAGAAAGTGAAACCGTTCCGCGGCCACGGAACGAAGATTTTCTTTCGGCCCGACAATTCGATCTTCCGCCGCGTTCAGTTCAGTGCCGATCAGATTCGGCAACACCTCGAAGACATCTCGTATATCCACGGCGGCTTGTCGATTACGTTTCTTGATGAAGTGAAGGATGAAGAGCACGAATTCAAACATCCCGACGGCATCACGGCCTACCTCGAAAAGATCACTGCCGAAGAACAAGAGCGGCCGGTTCACGAACAGATTTTCTCGGCCGAGAAAGACGACGGGCAAGTCAAAGTCGAACTTGTTCTGCGCTGGACCGAAGCAACCGACGAACGTATTCGCAGCTATGTAAACGGCATTCGCACTCATGAGGGTGGAACTCATGAATCGGGTTTCCGCTCGGGACTCGCCAAGGCCGTCAAAAATTACATGGACGTACACAACATCAAGCAAAAGGGCTTGCAAATCACGAACGAGGATGTCCGTGAGGGCCTTGTCGCCATTCTGTCAGTCTTTCACGGCGAACCCATGTTTCAGGGACAAACGAAAGAACGTCTGAACAATCCCGAAATGTTGGCGGTTAGCGAAGGCCTGATTCGTCCGCAGTTGGAAACGTGGCTGAACAACAACCCGTCCATCGCCGATGCGATTATCGGCCGAATTGTGCTGTCGTCCCGGGCGCGAATGGCCAGCCGTGACGCGGCGAAAGAAGTGCGCCGCAAGACACCGGGCTCTCGAAAAAACAGCCTGCCAGGCAAGTTGCTCGATTGCCGCTCGAACCAGCCTGACAAATCCGAACTCTTCATCGTCGAAGGACTCTCCGCCGGCGGAACCGCTGCGATGGGCCGTGACAGCCGAATTCAGGCGATCTTGCCGTTGAAGGGCAAAGTTCTGAATACCGAATCGCTGCCGACGTCCCGAATCTTAAGGAATCAGGAAATTAGCGATCTGGTGGAAACGCTAGGAACCGGCATTGGTCCCGGCTTCGACATTCACAAATTGCGGTACGGCCGGATCATTCTACTGATGGATGCCGATAGCGACGGATATCACATTAGCTGTTTGCTGCTGACATTCTTCTTTCGCCACATGCGCGAGCTGATCCGGCAAGAGAAACTGTTTCTCGCCCAGCCACCGCTGTATCGAATTAGCGTGGGTAACACGTACCACTACGCCCGTGATGATGTTCACCGCGAAGAAATCCTCGCGTCGCTCCCCGCGAACAGAAAGCCCGAGATCTCGCGTTTCAAAGGCCTCGGCGAAATGACGTCTTCACAGTTGAAAGAAACGACGCTGGACCCAAAAACTCGGACACTGGTGCGAGTCGACATCGAAAGCCAACTGGAAGCCGACAAGACGTTCCAGCAGCTTTTGGGAAAGGACCCGGCCGAACGTTACAGCGTCATCATGGAACAAGCGGGAACGGTCGATGATCTGGACGTTTAGAAACCGATGTGTTTGCTGACGTGGGCGAGCAGTACTTGTTCGAATTCAACGGTCCTCGTCTGGATGGAATCCCGTTTCACGGCCGATTGCTCAACTCAGGTCGTTGATCGCGTCATAGCCCATGTAAATGACCAAACCGCCGGCGACGACAAACATGATGTCCATCATCGTCTGGCCGGAAAAGGGAAAGCCCGCCGCCATGTCGATGATGGCCGCCAGCACAACCAGTCCCGATACCGCCATCGAGCCGATGACGACTTTTTTCAAACCGTTTGACATACGCTTCGGTCCATTCCGCCCGCTTGATGTTCAATTCCGATCGTTCGACGGCGATTGCCACCTTTGTGAGTATAGGGCGCGAATCCGTCATGTTTCCAGTCGAAATTCTTGGTCGGCCGATGTCCGGCGATCCGATTAGTCCGGTCATTTCGGCTGCGAGCACAATTCGACGACGTACCCATCGGGATCGGTGACGAACGTCTGAGTGAACCCGTCAGGACGGCTCTTCGGCCCCGAGACGATCGGAATGCCAAGTTCGCGGCAGCGGTCAGCCGCGGCAGCGGAATCATCGACTTCGAAAGCAAAGTGATGAGTCCGGCTTGATGTGGCCGCCACCGAATTTCCAGCAGGGCCGGATTCCGGATGTTGCAGAATCAAATGAATCTGCGTATCGCCCGCCTGAAACCAAAGTCCCGAAAACGAGAAACCAGGCCGCTCGACTTCCCGCATGCCCAATCCATCAACGTAAAATCGTCTGGAATCGTCCAGGTCTTTGACAACAAGCGTGACGTGGTCGATGCACTTGACTTGGATCGGGACAGTTTCGTTGGACATCAATTAAACTCCTGTTACGGCCCGTCATTCTGAAGTGTCCGGTTCGAGTTACGAACACGCATAGTGTAAACAGTTCCGGATGGACCGCGAATCCCCAACTGAAGCAAGGATTGTGTCACTCCAGATGCTTCCGCGCGTCTTCGAGTCCGCCAAGGTTCTCGACATCGGTGTACCCCAGGCCTTCGAGTGTTTTGAGTGCCAGGCCGGCGCGGCCACCACTCTTGCAATACAGAAGAATCTTCTGCTTCTTGTCCTTGACCTGTTCGCCGATTTTATCGGCGATCTGATCGTGCGGAATGAGCAGAGCACCCTCGATGTGGCCAGTGTCGTACTCGGCTTCACTGCGAACATCGATGACAATTGGTTTGTCGGATGTTGCCTGAGTCACAGCCTTTTCGCTTTCGGGTTTTTCCGAAGGCTCGACTTTACTGGCCGTGTTTTTGTTTTCGACGGGCGTGGAAGTTGCCGCGGTGTCTTCCTTTGACGATTCGTTGTTTGACGATTCGCTCGCGCAGCCCGTCAACAAGATTGCGCACAACAGTGTTCCTAGAATCGATCGCATGATGTAGCTCCTAAGGATTGATCAATGACTTCTCATTCGGTATGGCCAAACGTACGGATCGGCCGGGTTTAATTCCACGTCGCCTGGCCCGTCACGCTCCGCGAGCCGCTTGGCCGAAATTGTTGCGATTTCTGACATGTCTGTGGCTCGTGAGTTCGTAAATTGACGATATTTGTGACGAAAAACACAGAGGCACTGAGTCCTCGCCTTCACGTCAGGAAACGACTTTCAATGCAGTCCATCATGTCTTGCAGGTGGGGCTCGGCAACTTGGTAATAGACTTTCCGTCCTTCGCGTTCGCTCGTAAAGAATCCGCAGTGCTGCATCAGCCGCAGGTGTTCCGACGCCACGTTGTCTGGGATGCCGCAGTCCTGAGCCAGTTCGCCCACGCTGTATTGGCCGTGAATTAGCAACTGCACGATCCGTAATCGCACGGGATGAGCCAAAATCTTCAGGCATTCCGCCGCCTGAGCGAACGCCTGTGGATCGCCGGCTGGTTTGGTTTTTTGCTTGGTTTTCGTCGCCATCTATTCGGCTCCTGGATTGAAAGCATATCGTAACGTCGCGACATTTCAACACTTCGAGCCACCACCGCGACAGCGAGCCGCGAACAAACACCAAAAGAGAATTCTGAACCGGGCTGTGCCACGTCAAATCGGATGACTGTCCGTCAGTTGTAACTGTCCGCAACCCGCGCATCGCATGTCAACTCGTGTTTTATTGTGATTGTTGGCATCGAGTGGTTTCTTGGCGGTTATCAATACCAAGAGCACTCATCATACTAGTACTACAGCGCTAAGTCGGGCGAAAGTACGTCTCGCGAGCCGAGCGAGACTATCGAATAGGTCAGTTTCGGGGTCCCGCTCGGCTCGCGGGACGTACTTAGCGCTGTAGTACTAGGTAAGTCGTGAAGCATGATTTGACGAACCGAAGGTCAATCAATGAGAAACTGCTCGATTCTCTGTAGCCGGGGCACCGAACGTAGTTTGGTCCGTGAACTTTCTGAAGGATCAGGCCCGCTCTTCAGCGGTGCCCGCGAATGACGCGAATGTTCCACGGTTCAATGCGCTCGTGGATTTCTGCGACGTTCTGCTGAACAGCAACGAGTTTTTGTATGTAGAGTGATCCACAGGTTCCCGTACCGGAGTCGTTAGACCTTGCTCTTCGTTGCACCATCAATTGCGGGCGCTAACCAGATGCTATTCGGCGAGAATACCGCTGCCCCGAAGGGGCCTAACAAGTCAGCCTGGGGCAACGGCCGCGACCACAACCCGACCAGTTTCACCATGTGGATGGCTGGCGGCGGAGTTAAAGGCGGTCAGACAATTGGCACAACGGATGAACTCGGCCTGCACGCCATCGAAGACCGCATGCAAATCCGCGACCTGCACGCGACCATTCTGAACCTGATGGGTCTGAACCATATGGAGCTGACCTACATGTTCCACGGCCGCCAGCAACGACCGACTCAGAACGAGGGAAACTTCCTTGAGAAACTGGTCACAGGATAAGATCGAGTTGATGAAAAAGAAGAAAACCACCGCCGCTCTCTTGCCGATTCTCGTCTGGCTGACAACAGCCGTGGGTGTTGCACAGGCCGAGACTTGGCGGGACCAGCTCAAGCCGTTCCTTCAGTCGCACTGCATCGACTGTCACGACGGCGCTGATGCTGAGGATGGGTTGGATCTTTCGGGGCTCGGCAGTAACTTGAGCGACGCGGAATTGATGCGGCGATGGGTTCTCATTCACGACCGTGTTTCGGCGGGAGAAATGCCACCGAAGGATGAAACGCGGCCGGCAGCAGCGGATCAGTCAAAAGCACTCGCAACGCTGGCGGCCGCTCTCACCGAGGCGGACCGTGCTCGCAGTGACGTCGTGCTGCGGCGGCTCAACCGCAATGAGTATGAGAACAGAATTCGCGATCTGTTCGATGTTCATGTCCGAGTGAAAGATATTCTTCCGGAAGATGCGCCATCGTCCGGATTCGATAATGTCGGAGAAGGACTCGCCGTGTCGGCGGAAGCGGCCGGGGCGTATCTTCGAGCCGCCGATGTTGCGCTGGATGCCGCGCTCGGCCCGGCGAAGAAACCAGAGTACGTCAAAATCAAGACCAACCTGCTGGACCAGAAGGACTGGCTGGGCGCGGACGGAGGCGCCTTTGTGATTGGTGGCGTCTCACGCAATCGTCAGCCGATTCAGTTCTTCGTCCAATCGTTCGGCGACAAAACCGATTGCACGGGCTGCCATGCAATTGAAATACTCCCACGTGTGGCCGCCGCTGCTGGTTTGCAGGTCCGATTCGAATGGGATTCCGGACGAAAACAGCTTGCTCGCCAATCGCTCGGAACTTTCGAACCAGTCCAAGTCGCTGGGGTCACAAACGATTAACTGGTGGCGGGGCCAATCGAGCGGAATCAAATGCAACGTTGCCGTCTCTTGGCGGGCCGCTTCCTGGTTCGAAAACATCTCGTCAAGCGGCAAGCCGCGTCCGTGCCAATTGTGGAAATCGATGGCCGGACTGATTGCCGCAACGACCGGAAAATCCTTGGCGAAACGGTACGCAAGCTGAAGCGCGCCTTGCCCGCCCATGCTGATTCCCGTCAGACCGATCCGTGGAAAGAAAATGTTCCATCGTTCGCTGATGTAGGCGACGACCTGCTCACGGACGAAGGCCATCGATGTTACCTCGGCATCGAATTCGGGGCAGATGGTGTCGAGCCACCAAGATCTTTGGCCATGAGGACATACGACGCGGAATCCGTGACGTTCGAGTTCTGCCGAAAAATGCGAGTTACCCTTGAGGGTTTCCAAGCCGTGGCCGTGCAAATGGATGATGGCTCGGCCGGGATGTGATTGGTTTTGCGGTTCGTAAATGTCGGCCGTCTTTCCCGCAATTTCAACTGTCGTCCACGTGCCTGGGATGGTTGGCATCAGTCGCACCTGATTCCTTTGGAGTCCGTGTTCCTCTATCATGCTTGAACCCGTTGCAGAATAGACGACCGAAACATGGAAAACGAGGATTGGCGTGAGGCGACTGATTGGCGAGCCTGATATTCGCGACGAGGTCACCTCGCTGGGCAAGCAGATTGCCGAGGACTTTAGTGGCCGTCCGCTGACCGTGCTCGGTGTGGTGACGGGCAGCATCATTTTGCTGTCTGATTTGGTTCGAAAGATCGACTTGCAACTGCGCGTCGGGTTGATCCAAGCATCCAGCTATCGCGGCCGCACGACGCAACCCGGTGAGCTGAAAATCAACACCGAATTGCTTCCCGATATCAAAGGCCGCGATGTGCTGCTGGTCGATGACATTTACGACACGGGGCGAACACTGAGCGGGTTGACCGAAACGATCAAGCAGCACGGACCCAACTCCGTCCGCACCGCCGTGTTGCTTTGGAAGATCGGATGCAGCCAAGTGGAATTCGAGCCCGACTATCACTGCTTCATGATTCCCGATGTGTTTGTCGTCGGCTATGGGCTGGATTACAACGATGACTTCCGGCACCTGCCCTACATTGCCGTGTTGGAGGAAGAGGATCTGTGATCGGCCTCGATTTCTCATCCTGAGACTCAATCGCATGGCGAGACGCGATTTCAATCGGGCAAAATTGCAAGTTCCCGTCGGCGTGAATCTGGACGATGTGCCGCGCCACGCGCTAGAATCACCCGCCGAAGAAAATGGAACAGTCGGTTCCCTGACGGATTCAGGGAACAAATCCGCGAATACCGAGAAAGGAAGAGACCATGCAAGGCAACAAAGACGTCATTGATGCGTTAAATGCTGGACTGACGATCGAATTGACCGCCATCAACCAATACTTCATCCAATCGAAGATGTGCCGTAATTGGGGATTCAACAAACTGGCGGATCATTTCTATCAAGAATCGATCGAAGAAATGAAACACGCCGAAATGCTGATCGACCGAATTCTGTTTTTTGATGGAGTTCCCGAAATCGCGAGGTACGATGTGATCCGCGTTGGCCAAGACGTCAAGGAGCAACTCGAACACAGCCTGGCGCTCGAATTGGGGGGCGTGAAAGCCTACAACGACGCCATCAAGTTGGCACTTGATTCGAAAGACGCCGGAAGCGAATCCATCATGGACAAGATACTGGCCGAAACCGAAGACAGCGTCGATTGGCTTGAGGCTCAGTTGTACCTTTACGACAACGTCGGCAAAGAGAATTATCTGGCCATGCAGATGGGCGACACACCGGCTGGCTGACCCGCCGCCTCGGCGAGCATCCTTCGGATTCGATGATGGCAGGCAGTACAACCGCTGCCTGCCTTCGTCGATCGCATGATTTGCCGGACCTGTTCGCATCCGCCCATATCGATCGCGCCTGTGATTTCAGAAGCGCGGACTCCCAGGCAGTGACAAACGATTTCGTCGGTGAGATCTGATACAGTTGCCATCGTCGCAGTTTTCCGTTCTGTTGGAAAATCGGCAGGCCGGTCGAAGCAATTACATGAGACTGAGTCTCAATTGCAGTCCAGTATAACGATGGGCTGACCAGTGTCAAGCAGTCCCGTTCCCTATTTTCCACTCTCGTCCGAAACGCAAAATCGGAATCCGTACCGGTTGATCGGGTCAATGTAATCTTCCTCGCTGATTGAAGGCCACGACAATGACACGAGTTACGCTGAGTCTGTTTTGGATCGTTCTTGTCGCGATGCCCGCCTTCGCCGACGGACCACGCGATAATGTGGCGGATAATGTGCGT
>CAUZVF010000055.1:0-11895 GCA_963582955.1 Planctomycetota bacterium | reverse complement strand
CTGCGGAACAACCTCGATGCGCCGCTGGAAATCTGGGCCGCGCACGGCCACGGTCGCTCGTACGGAACGTGGAGCCGTGTGCTGGGCCGCTCGTTGCCGGGAATCTCGAATTGCCGGCTTTGGAATGATCTCGAGCAACAGCCCATCGCCGATCGCACGACGGCATTGCTCACCGACATCGGTAACGACCTGTTGTACGGAGCATCCGTCTCACAGATCATCGGCTGGGTCCGCCAGTGCCTGGAAAAACTGAGCTCCTATCAAGCACAAACCGTGATGACGGCCTTACCGATGGACAGCATTCGAAGACTCTCTCGCGCACGTTACAACGCGGCCCGATCGCTATTCTTTCCCAGCAGCGGCGTTTCGTACGCGGACATGATGGATCGCGTGCAAGAACTGAACGAGGCCGTTGCGGGAACCGCCGAACAGTTCAACGCCACCTACATCGAACCGCTCGGCGAATGGTACGGCTTCGATCCAATCCACGTCGTCCGTCGGCACCGAGCCGCGGCGTGGAGCCGTTACGTTGGAAGTTGGTTCCCGAACAACCACAAACTCGCGATTGCGAAACCATCGTTGCGTCGCAAACTGGAGCTATGGCGAATCCGCCCGGCCGAGCGTTTTCGATTTGGTATGAAGCAAACCGCCGTCCAACCAGACGGTCAGTCGCAAGTCTGGTTGTACTGATCTTCCCCTCTCGTTCTCAAGCTTCTCTCGTTTCCTCTCGTTCCCAGGCTCGGTGTAACTCAACCAAACTTATCCCGAAGTCTTCCCGGCGTTTGATTCCTCACCACTCGCCTCATCAGAAGACGATGGAAAGTCAAACACATAAATCGGCGACGTATTGCCGATGTAGTTCCCGTCTTTATCCAACCGGCGGCCGTTGCCGTTGCTGCCGCGCATGGTTGTGGTGACTGCCAACCGCTTGCCGTCCGGATGCAGACTGACGGCGTGGCAATTCGCGAGTTTCGTGTTGGTGTAGAAGGGTTTGTCAGCCTCGATCTGTTGAAAGAGCAGTTTGCCCGTTCCTGGATTGCCGCTGGTTGTCGCCATCAGGAATCCCGCCGGATGCATCTGAATGTCGTTGACGTAGACATCGGACGTCGCACCAAGTTCGATGGTCCGATTGCGTTTTCCCGTTGCGAAATCGAATTCAATAACGAGTGGAACTCCCTGCACGTTGCCGCCGTTTTTGGGGCGAGTGCCGCCGCAGAACAACGACTTTCCGTCCAAACCGAAAGCCATGCTCCGCACACCGCCCACGTCTTGCAGACGGTGATTCGTGGATAACTCGGTCGCATCGAACTCCTGCATGGGCTTGCCGTAAACGACTTCCCAGACTTTCACGATGCCCTTCAAATCACCGGAAATGATTTTCATTTTTTGCGGATGAAATTGAACTCGCAGCACGTCTTCACCGTGGCCAGTCAGCTCGTGTCGCCGGCGTCCATCACTGGCCGACCAAACGCACACCTTTTGGTCCCGGCCGCACGTTGCCAGCAGTCGGCCATCGCAACTGACGGTGACTTCGCGGATCCAACCGTCGTGGGCCTGTTCGACTTTCCATACGAGTTTGGGTTTCTCTTCGGCATACGACCAGCATCGCAACTGTCCCCACGAGTCAGCGCTGAACAGTTTCTGTTCGGTGGGATGAAAGGCAATCGCCTGAGCCCAACCGCTGTGACCTTCCAGCGGCGGCAGTTCCTTGATCTCTTCGGACGAGACGTCCCATCGATGAATCAACGCATCGAACCCGCCGCTGATCACGTACTTGCCGCACGGAGTGAACCGGGCGGCGAAGACTTGCCGTTTGGTGGGAAGAGTCGTCGATTCTTTCGGCTCGAACTGTTCCAGCAATTTCTTGTTGTCGTCCATTTCTTGATCTCGCGGCCGCGTGCGTGGTGCCTGAATTCTTGCGAATCCTGTTACAGAAGTTTTTCTCTTTCCTGTCCCTTAGGTGTGGCGATTGAGAATTCACCTTCCGACGTCGGCAACGTTGCGGATGCTGCCAACGTTGCAGATGCTGCCAGCATCCTCACATAAATTCTCATCGGCCGCTGGCCTTAAACCAACAATTCTTCTTAAACCAACAATTCTTCGATGGCGTGGCAATCGTCGTGAGCGATTGGTAACGGCTGGCCGCCGTTGTTGTACTCAGTTTCTTTGGCATCGATTCCCAAGCAGCGGAACCACGTGTGGAACATGTGCCCGATGTCGTGCTCTTCGCCATCGACGAACGTACCCGTATCGTTTGTTTTGCCGACGACGATTCCACGTTTCAGGCCGCGTCCGGACATCGCGATCGACCATGCTTCCGGCCAATGGTCGCGTCCGACGTGTCCATTGATCCGCGGAGTCCGGCCGAATTCCGACATCGCGATGACCAGCACGTTGTCGAGCATTCCGCGTTCGTGTAAGTCTTCGATCATCGACGCGAATGCCTGATCGAACTTCGGCATCAGGCTGGCATGTCCGTTGAAATTGTCTCCGTGCGTGTCCCAGCCGTAGGAATTGACTTTCACAAACGTCACGCCGGCTTCCAGCATCTTGCGTCCTTGCAGCATGTGACGTCCCAATTCGTGTGAGCCGTAGCGTTCGACATCTTTCGGTGACAACTTTGTCGCATCGAATAAGTCCTGCCGTCTCATCAACGTCTGAGCAACTTCGTAGACGTACGAGTTTGCTTCGGAAACATTCGGCCGCCGCCGTTTCGCATATCGTTTGTTGATTGCTTTGCGCAGTGCGTTGCGAGCATCGTCGCTGGCTGCTGAAACCGAATCGGGCCGCAGAAGATTCTCCGGCGGCTGGCCGTCGCCGAATGCGAGGGCTCCGTACTTCGGACCCAGAAAACCGGCGTCTTGGTACTTGAAACCGCCGCTGCCCGGTTTGATCCAAACATAAGGCGGCAGCCCGCTGTCACCGGGACCGATCAGCTTCGACACCGCCGAACCGAAATACGGATAGGTGACTCCGCGGTCTTTGGGATCGCCGCGTTGAATCCGAGGAACTCCGGCGGAATGCGAGTTATCCTGCGTCCGCACGGATCGCGTGACGGCCAGCAGATGCATCAACTTCGCCGTCCGCGGCATCAATTCGCTGATGTGGACGCCCGCGAGTGACGTCGGGATCGCTCGAAATGGGCCGCCGAACTGCGTACCGGGTTTAGGATCCCAACTCTCCAATTGGCTCATCCCGCCGTCGACCCAGACGAATAGAACCTGTTTGCGGTCTTTCTTCAGTTCCTCCGCGACGGCGGGCTGGACTAATCCTCCAAGTGCGCCGTAACCCATCGCACCAGTCGCGGCGGCCGCAGCGTTTCCGAGTAGCCGACGACGCGAGATCTGGTGTTCCCAGGGAGTGCAAAGATCGAAATTGTTCACGGAAATGTCTCTCGTCCAAACGAATTTGGGTGCGCACGCAAAGCGTGATTGTTCTGAACGGTTAATCGGACTTTCGGCGCCGATCGCCGCTTTCGGCGCTCAGAATGAACAACCATTGGTTGCGCTTCAATGATTCACACAGAATTCAGTCGATGCCAACAGTGCCCAGGCCAATTGGCCGATTGCTTGTTGCCTTGTTTTCACGTTTCTTTCCAGGTGCCGGTTCACTTCGGCCGTTTCTTCCTCGGTTGGGAAACGAGTCAACACGCTGAGATACAATTCTTCGGCGATCTGTTTCGAATCGGCCATCTTTGAAAGCCGTTCAACCAGATTACCGGGTTTCGGTTGCAGCCACGCCAGCACGTCGACGTCGTTCAAGACGAACAAAGCCGCTTTGACGGACGGGCTGAATTCGACTTCCGGTTCTCGCGGATTGTTGGCGAAGGCCGCCAGAAAGCGGTTGCGGTAATCGGACAACCGATCGGTGCCGTCCGCGTCGTCGGGTTTCTGTTTGGCGTTTGCGGTCAAATGTTTGTCTTCGCCCGTTGCTTGCAATGTTCCGGAAAGTAGTTGCTCGGCCGAAAGCGGTTTTTCGATCGCGACGAGAAAACTGCTCTCGGGCACATGATCGCTGTTTGGCGGAAGCAGGCTGGATCGCTGATACGTCCGAGAAAGTGCGATTTCACGAAGCATCCACTGAACGTCGAACTTGTGAGCAATGATCTGTTGGCCGAGCAGATCGAGCAATTCCGGATACGAAGCCGGGTTGTCGCCGTGGTGCAGATCGAGCGGATGGACGATGCCGCGGCCCATCATCACAAACCACAACCGATTGGCAATGTTGGTGGCGAAGCGTTTGTTGCTTGTTGCCGGCAGCCTCTTCGAGAGTTCGGCCAGTGGGCTGAACTTTGGAATCCCGGGAAACTGTGTCTTGCGGTCAGGCGGCTTTGTGTATTCTTCTCCCTTTTTGACGACGGGAATCGCGACCTCTTCGCCGCCCGGAATTCGCGGACCTATCTGAGTCTTTTCACCACCGAAGACCGACTGAAATTCAATCTTCGTCTTCATCAGTTTTTCGCCGACGGCCGGAAACTTCTTATCGCGGCGAATGAATGTGTGGCCGACGTAGGCAAACAGTCCCTGGTAATCGGCTTGCTTGTAGTCGTTAATGAATAAATGGTCGTGGCACTGGGCACACTGAACATCGATTCCCAGAAACAGCCGGCCGACGTCGCGAGTCAATCCGGGAAGATCGACCGGGTTCTGCCCGTACTTTTCCAGACGCTTGGTGATGAAGAAAGCCGCTCCGCGAGTTTGCTCGTTCTCGGCATCGGGATTGAGGATTTCGCGAACAAGCTGGTCCCACGGTTTGTTGTTTTCGAACGATGATTTCAGGAACTTCGTCCATTCGTCGTTGTCGCCGCGGCGTTCCATCAGCATGACATGGAACATCTCGCGCATCCGTTGCCCGTAACGAGGTTGCTGCAGCAGCCGTTCGACCAGTTTCTCGCGTTTGTCCGTCGCTTTATCTTGGATGAACTTGCGCGCTTCCTGGGCTGTGGGAATCGTCCCATTGAGATCGAGATAGATGCGGCGTAGGAATTCGGCGTCCGTGCATAATTCGGCCGGCGCGGTTGCTGCTTTTGTTTCGATTAACGCGTCGATGCGCGTGTGGAGAGCATCGTCACTCCAAACAGGCAACGTCGTCGCAAACGAGAATACGGCGAGAAGAATCCCTCGCAGCCACGCGCGGATGTGCGGCATTGTGGAAACTCCAGGAAGGAACGTTGAGGCGGGACTGGTTTCGCGTGTCAAATGACAGTGCATTAGGCACTCAATCACTATATTCGAATCACGCACGGAACGAAAGAAGATGTTTGCGGACAAAGGATGTGAGCGGTACGGCGCTCGCCCAATGGCACTCACTTTGGATTTCACCCTCCTTTGGGAGGGTCGCGAGGGACGAGCGGGGAGGGACGAGCGTTGCAATTTGACGCAAGACGATTGACTTCGATCAACCCTCCCCGGCCGCTACCGCGTCCGACCATCCCAAGGGGAGGGTAAAGTGAGTGCCATTGGGCGCTAGCCGCCGGTGATTTCGCGTAGGTTGAGAACCGGTGGCTAGCAGTCCGTTGAAAAAAGGGTCTGACCTAGTGCCATTCTGCTTACAACTCTTTTGGACGCCACAAATTGACGAGTTGTGCGTTTGAGTGTGGCGACAGTTCCGTCCAGCATTCGACTTCGAGTTCGACATGTGCCAGTGTGGCGGTCGGAAACGGCTCGCTACGGCCGCTCAGCATTTCGACCAGCGATTCGAGTCCGGGATTATGTGCGACAAGCATGACTCGCGAGAAATCCCCGCCCAGCTCGTGCAACACTTGGATGCAAGCCTGGGGCGGCGCGTGATACAAGTCGCCGGTGAATTCGATTCTACCTTGAAATCCAGCGTGCTCAGCCACGGCGGCGGTTGTTTCACGAGCACGTTCGGCCGTCGAACATGCGATCAAATCGGGGAGCAGATCGTGTTCCCGCAACAATCGTCCCATGCGTGGTGCATCGCGGAGTCCTCGTTTGTTTAACGGCCGTTCGTGATCCGACATCGCTGGGTTGTCCCAGCTCGATTTCGCGTGTCGGAGGATGAGTAGCGTTTTCATTCGTCGGTTTTGTGTTCGAGCGAAATGGAATTCTTCTTGATGTATCCCCGCCGACACCCGTGTCGGTGGGGATTAGGCGTGTTTGCCTATTATGCGGCCCCCTTCACCCAAAGTGGCACTGTCAAGTTAGTTTTGGTTGCTGGGAGCGTGGTGGGGTTCGAACATCGTGCGGCGGGATTGATCGGCCTGCTTCACGGTTTCTAAAGTCTGTCGATAGAGTGCTTCCTGGCTGCGGACTGGTGCTTGGTTGCGTTTCGATTGAACGGGTTCATAACTTCCATCGGCCAGCAGGCGGCGGGCTTTGACGGTGTCGTTGAAATACAGTTCCAGAATCGAAATCAAACGGCCGGCACACGATCTGTTTTCGATGGGAATCAATAACTCGACTCGGCGATCGAGGTTCCTGGGCATCCAGTCGGCGCTTGAAATGAATACCAATTCGTCGCCGCCGTGGAAAAAGTAAAAAATGCGGCTGTGTTCCAAAAAGCGATCGATGATGCTGATAACCTCGATGTTGTCGCTGAGGCCCGGCACCGCGGGACGCAGACAACAAATGCCACGGACGTTCAGTTTGATCGGCACGCCGGCCTGCGACGCCTCGTAGAGTGCGTCGATGATCTTCGAGTCGACCAATGAATTGAATTTGGCCATGATGGCCGCGTTCTGACCTTGGCGTTTGCGATGCGTTTCCGTCTCGATCATCTCGAGCAGTTTTTCGCGCAGGCCGATCGGCGCTGCTTCGAGTTTTCGCAACCGTTGCGGCTGAGAGAATCCGGTCACCGCATTGAAAAAGCTAATGGCGTCGGCGCCGAGTTCCTCGTCGCACGTCATGTAGCTTGCGTCGCTATACAGTCTCGCTGTCGACTCGTTGTAGTTGCCCGTGCCGAAATGCACGTATCGCTGAATGCCCTGCGGTTCGCGGCGGACGATCACGCAGATTTTGGAATGTGTCTTCAGTCCGCGCACGCCGTAGATGACTTGGCCACCGGCCTTTTCCAGAGCTTTCGCCTGTTCAATATTTTGTTGCTCATCGAACCGCGCCTTGAGTTCGACGATGACGGAGACGTATTTTCCATTTTGAGCGGCCTTCATCAACGCTTTGACGACCGGGCTGTTCTTTGTCGTGCGATACAATGTTTGCTTGATGGCCAAAACGTCGGGATCATCGGCGGCCTCTTCGATCAATCGGACAACCGGATCGAAGCTGTCGTACGGGTGATAAAGCAAAACATCATCGTTGGCGATCACCTCGAACATGCTCAAGGCCGGGTCGATCGTTGCCGGCGGTTTTGGCGGCCACGGTTTGTACTTCAACTCGTCGAAGCCCTGCAGGTTCGTGATCTGGAAGAACGCCGACAAATCCAACGGCCCAGGAACCGCATAGACCGATTGGTCTTGCACGTCCAAAGCCATCTGCAGGAATTTCCGCATATTCGTGGTCACACGATCGGAAATCTCGAGGCGGACGCAATCGCCTACGCGGCGTGCGTCGAGGGCTTCGACCATCTGAGCCAACAAGTCCGACGCCTGATCTTCACGGACACTCAGGTCAGCGTTTCGCGTGATGCGGAATGGGACGCACTCGACGACGGGCTCGCCGGGAAAAAACCGCTCGATGAATATCGCGACGGCTTCTTCCAGCAAGATATAGTCGTAACCGCCGTCTGACGGCAACGTGATCAGCCGGTTGGCCGACCGGCCGAACGGAATCACGGCAAAGCGAGGCTGCTCGTCCGCGCCGGGTGCCGGTTTCAACTGCACGCAGACGTTCAACGTCCGATTGAACAGCAATGGGAAGTCGTCGTCCGACGCGACGGACATCGGAGTCAACACGCTGTGAAGTTCGTCGTCAAACAGGCTTTCCAGAAATTGCATCTGGCGATCGCCAAGATCGGCCGGATGAACGCGTTTGATGCCCGCGTCTTTCAGACCGGGATCCAGTTCGGCCAATAGGCACGTGTACTGATCGATTGTCATTTGATGCGTGCGATTGCTGATGCGTTCCAATTGTTGGTCGGGAGTCATTCCGGCGGGATCGGTTTTCGTGTCACCCTGTTCGGAGAGCATCTGCAGTCCGCCAACACGCACCATGGAAAATTCGTCCAGATTTGACGCAGTGATCGCCAGAAACTTCAACCGTTCCAACAGCGGAATCGACTCATCACGCGCTTCATCAAGCACGCGCTGATTGAATTCCAGCCAGCTCAGCTCACGGTTCAAGTATTTCGACGCGGTGTTAATCATGGTTGGGAGCATTTAGCTTTCAGCATTCAGCGATCAGCATTCAGCTTCTTCTGTTTGAAAGCTGACAGCTGATCACTGACGGCTGAACGCTTTCTTTAATCATTTGTCGCCGCTTGCCGCCGCAATAACACTTGCAGTCCATAGATTTCGTCGAACAGCGTCCCGTTTTGTTTCATGGCGAGCTGTTCGAGTGAGAGGTCATCGACATGTGGAACGGAAATGACCAGCTTACCATCTTCGCGGATACATTTTACCTCGCTGATCCGCTGGCTGCGCGAGTGGTCCAGGGCGTCGGCGATCCGCAAAATCGCGGCCATTTTTGACACGGCGACACGGCTGTTGCGGTCCAAATTCGCATAGCCCTGATGCGAAGGCTTGGGTGAGGCCCGGCGGTGATAGCGAGCGACCAGGCTGACAAGCAACAGGTCCCGTTCACTCAAACCGAACAACTCGCTGTTCTGAATCATGTACATCGAATGTTTGTGATAGCCGTCGGTGCTAAGGAACATGCCGACTTCGTGCAGCAGCGCCCCGTTGTACAAGATCAGCTCGAACCGCGGTTGTAACTCGTGTTCGTTTTGAAGTTGCCGAAACAGAGTCCGGCATAATTCGGCAACGTGCGTCGCATGGTTCTCATCGAATTGAAACTTTCGGCCCAGTTCCAAAGTGGATCGGATGACTTGATTGTTGAATTCTTCCGACCCCACGCCTCTGGCCGCCATTTCGTTCAACATGCCGTCCCGCAAATTGACGTTGGTGATCAGGATGTCGTCCAGTTTCAACGCATGCGCCAGACGTGCGTACGCCAACAGTGCCGGACCCAGTGTCTCGGCGTCGGGGAACGACAAATGATATCTCTGCACCAAAACGTCGGCCGTAAGTTGCAGCATCTCGTCGGTGAAACGTCGCAGAGCCGCGACGGGCAGGCGGCCGAGATCTTCGGATTTCCAATCGGGAATCAGTTGCGATGCCGCAAAGCGGACGTCGCCTCCCAACGCAATCATTTGAATCGATTCTTCGTGCGGAAGCTGTTGCACGATCTGATCGACGATCCGGTCGATCTGACTCTGCATAATCTCACGCAGCTTCATTCCCGGAGCCCGGAATGCTTCGAACGTTTCGCGTAACCGCAGCGAACCCAGCCGATAGGTTTGAGAAAACAGCACCTGATTTCCCTGCACCAGCAGCAATTCCGTGCTGCCGCCGCCGATTTCCGTGACCACGGTCTTGGCGGCGTCCAGTTCGGGATCAGCCTTCAAATAGGGCTGGATGCCCATGTAGGTGATGCGATTGACTTCCGCCTCGTCCAAGGGTTCGACTTGAATTCCCGTCGCGATGAAAATCCGGTCCAGAAACGCCAACTGGTTTTCGGCTTCACGCACGGCGCTGGTTGCGATGACGCGGATTTGGTCGTCGCTTTCGATCTTGTATTGCTGCAAGACATTCCCATAACTCTTCAAAACGCGGACGCAATCTTCGATCGTTGATTTCTGAATCAAGTTGCGCGTGAACGTGTCCTTTCCCAGGCTGACGGCCTGCGACAGAGTTTCGAGAGTCCGCACGCCGCCGTTCTCGTCGATCTCGGCAATTGCCATCCGGATCGAGCTTGTGCCAACGTCAATCACGGCGACCGGTTTGGCAACCGGCTTCGACGGCGTCGGTATTTCGGCGGATTCAGTGGCCATGGTTCTTACTCGATGCACTAGGCTTGTCGGAAAAGGGGTCTGACCCTTCTATGAATACGAAAAACGGCCAGAAATCGGCTTGGTTGGAAAGGGTCAGACCCCTTTTCGGACAAAGCCTAGTTCGCGATTGATTCCTGAGTCCACGCGGCCGCTCCGATCACGGCCGAATCGTCGCCAAGTTTGGCGGCGACGATCTGGAAAGTGTCTTTGTAAGACGGCAATACAAAATCGACGGCCGTCTGGCGAACTTCCTTCAATATCAACTCTTCCATTGCTTCGACCAGCCCGCCTCCCAAAACGACAGTATCCGGGCCCAGCAAATGAATGACGCTACCGACAGCCACGCCGATGTGGTGGGCCGCCTGCCGGACGATTTTCTCGATGACGGTATCGCCCGCGTCAATGGCATCCGCCAAAACCCCACTACGAATGTCCGACAAGTTTGTACCGGCCGCTTCCATCAGATTCGGAGCCTGACTTCGATAGGCTGCCTGAGCCGCTGCGGCCGAGATCGCCAGACGGCTCGAGACGCTTTCCAAACAACCATGCTGCCCGCACGAACAACGGGGGCCGTCGGGCATGACGGAAATATGTCCGATTTCCATGCACGAGCTGTTCTTCCCGCGTAGAATTTTCCCCTCGTAAACACAACCGCCACCCACGCCCGTTCCCGGGAATACTCCGACAACGCAACGCGATTTGCGAGCCGCGCCGAAACGGTATTCTCCATAGACGCCGGCGTCGACATCGTTCGAGATGATGACGGAACACCCGAATCGAGCCTCGAGCGTCTTGCGAATCTCGGCGTTTTTCCATCCCAGGTTCGGGGCTTCGATGATGACTCCCGCATCCAAATCGAGCGGTCCGGGACAGCCAACACCGATACCCGCCAATTGTTCGTGTTTGACACCGGCGTCGTCCAGGACCTTTTCGATGGTGTCGGCGATCCGCGACATTCCAGCATCGGCACCCTCGTGACCCTTGGTCTTCTTGCGTCGACTTTGAACCGGATTGAAATCGCAATCGAAGAGCGTTGCCAACATCTTGGTGCCGCCAAGATCGAATCCCATCCAATACTTGTCAGCGTTGTCCGCCATGAATTCTCACTCCGTCGATGATCAAGGTTTCGAGTCAAGGTCGGGACCGGCCCCATCGACCGCGCCTGGTCAATTCCGACGATCGCTGCCGTACTGTCCCGATGAGAACGCAAAATATCCGAATCGACGGCAACATTCCACTTTTCATTTGGACAAACCAATCGATATATCCATATCCCAACAATCTGGGGCCAAGACGGTCGCCAACAGAATCATACAGGGAAACAAGTGCGTTTTGTGCAACCAATGGTTGTTCATGCTGAGCGCCGAAAGCGGTGATCGGCGCCGAAAGTCCGATTCATCATTCAGAACAATCACGCTTTACGTGTGCACATGTTTGCCAAACTTCAATCAAATGACTTCGGCCGCGGCCAATCAGCCACGCCGAACGTATGGAAATCACGATGGCAGCAAAACTGGCAATTCGCAGCACCGTGCGGGTGCGGGACGGAGTTCTCTCGCCCGATTTTCCCGAAATTTCGTTTGCTGGTTGGACGGGCACAATCGTCGAAGTCTCGAAGAAGAAATCGGGCACGACATACATTTTAGAATGGAGTGACGCGACACTCGACAGCATGCCCACCGAATACGTCGATCCGTGTGAAGAAGACCAGCTGTTTCATCGCATGGCTTGTTTAACGGCTGATGAAATTGAAGCGATCGACTAAACACGCGACAGCGACTCGACGCGACTCGCGTTTCTCTCTGGAAAACTCGCCCGTTGCGCTCGTGGTTGTGATGTCAGCATCACGGTTCACGTTGCGACGGCTGTGCCGGTTCTTCACGCTGTGCCGGTTCGTCGTTCTGGTACAGTCGTTTCGTCCGATCGTGC
>CAUZVF010000054.1:0-11984 GCA_963582955.1 Planctomycetota bacterium | reverse complement strand
GATATCGCTCTTGCTCTGCCAACGATGAGGCCCACGTTTCGGGGGAAATCGTCGTCTCGATCGGCGCCTCTTGTGGCGCCTCGTTCGTGGCGTCCTTCCACCGACGAAACCAGCTGAGCAGGACAATCGTGACCATCATTTCCAAACCTGCCACAAAGCATCAAGGAATCACACCACTGGTTAGCGCCGAATTGATCGTACAAAGTTACAAACGCGCCTAAGACGATTCGTGTTAGTCCGGTCGCTCAACTTGGAACACAAATTCATCTTCTTCAGCGTCGATCAATATACTAGTTCCTTCAGGATAGGAACCAGAGAGAATCTCGTTGGCCAATTTATTTTGCAAACGTTGTTGAATGACGCGTTTCAACGGACGTGCGCCATAAACGGGATCGAAACCTTCTTCAGTGATCAAGCTCTTTGCTTCTTCAGAGACTTCAAGGCTGTACTTGCCTTCTTCTTCAAGTTGTTGTTCAAGTTCTCGCAGTTGAATTTCGACGATCTGTCGTACTTCTGCCTTTCCGAGAGGATGGAAAACAATGACCTCATCGATTCGGTTTAGGAATTCCGGCAGGAATTCCTGTCGCAGCGCCTCCATCACACGCCGCTGGATTTCCGCGTCGGACCCCTCGTCTGACAAATCCATGATGGTCTGGCTCCCGATATTCGACGTCATCGCAACGATAGTATTCGTGAAATCAACCGTATGCCCGTGGCTGTCCGACAGCCGTCCGTCGTCGAGTAATTGCAGCAAAATGTTGAACACGTCACGATGCGCTTTTTCGATTTCATCGAGCAGCAGCACGCTATAGGGGTGCCGCCGCACGGCTTCCGTCAAACGGCCCCCTTCTTCGTATCCTGGCGGCGCACCAATCAACCTTGCCACCGAATGGCTCTCCATGAATTCGCTCATGTCGATCCGAATCATGTTTCGTTCGTCGTCGAACAGGAATTCGGCGAGTGCTTTGCAGAGTTCCGTCTTCCCGACGCCTGTGGGTCCCAGAAAGATGAAAGACCCGATCGGCCGGGACCGGTCTTGCAACCCAGACCGCGCGCGGCGCACTGCATTCGAAATAGCCTCGACGGCTTCGTTTTGGTTAATCATCCGTTCGTGGATCTTCTCCTCCATCTTGACCAGTTTTTCTCGTTCTTCTTGCAGCATTCGGGCAACGGGGATTCCCGTCCAATCGCTAACAGCTTTCGCGATATCCTCTTGAGTAACATCCTCACGCAGCAAACGCTCGCCCTCAACTTCTGCGAGGTCCGCCGATTTCCGTTCGAGTTCTTCCAGATTCTGTTCTGCTTCGCGGAGCTGTTTTTCGGCCTCGTGAGCTTGAATGTAATCCTCATTCAGATTCGTTCGTTGTGCCTGACTGAAGGCCTGCTCGTAGGTTGTTCTGAGGCCATCGAGGTCCTCTTTCAACGGCTGCAGTTCCTCCAGGATTGCTTGCTCCGACTCCCAGCGTGCCTTTAATTCATGCACGCTTTCTTCACGATCCGCAATTTGTCGCTTCAGTTCTACCAGTTGATCCCGACTCTCTGCAGTATCTTCTTCGGCCAATGCGGCGGCTTCGATTTGCATGCGCGTCAGTTGACGCGTAGCCTCGTCGACTTCAGCCGGCATTGAATCGATTTCCATCCGCAACCGGCTGCCGGCTTCGTCGACCAGATCAATCGCCTTATCCGGAAGGAATCGATCATTGATGTACCGATCCGACAGTTTGGCCGCCGCCACAAGTGACGCATCGGTAATGCGGACGCCGTGATGCGATTCGTAGCGTTCTTTCACGCCACGCAGAATGGAAATGGTATCCTCGATGCTAGGTTCCTTGACCAACACAGGCTGAAAACGACGCTCAAGAGCGGGATCCTTCTCGACATGTTTGCGGTACTCGTCCAGCGTTGTCGCACCAACACAATGCAACTCGCCGCGTGCCAGAGCAGGTTTCAACAGATTCGACGCGTCCATCGCTCCGTCCGTGGCTCCGGCACCAACAACGGTATGCAATTCGTCGATGAATAGGATGATGCTGCCTTGTGCGTCTTGGATTTCTCGTAGCACAGCCTTCAGGCGTTCTTCAAACTCTCCACGGAATTTCGCGCCGGCAATCAGCGCCCCCATGTCGAGCGCGAAAACAGTTTTGTTTCTCAGTTTCTTAGGCACATCACCAAGGACGATTCGCTGAGCCAGACCCTCGACAATGGCCGTTTTACCCACACCCGGTTCGCCGATCAGTACGGGATTATTCTTTCGGCGTCGCGACAACACTTGGATGACACGGCGAATTTCTCGATCACGTCCGATTACCGGATCGATCTTTCCCAGCCGGGCCAATTCCACCATATCCGTTCCATATTGCTGCAGAGCTTGGAAAGTCGCCTCGGGGGTTTGGTCGGTGACCGTTTGGCTGCCTCGAACGTCCTTCAGCGCCGTCAACAGGTCCGCTTCGGTCACAGCGTGCAATTCGAACAATCGTTTCGCCGGATCGTCGACATGAGCCAATGCCAGCATCAAATGCTCGGTCGACACAAACAAATCCTGCAATTGGTCGGCTTGCTCGGCAGCCTTGTTGAAGACTTCGATGGCAGCCGGCCCGATCGTCACTTCGTAGCCAGGACCCGAAACCTTTGGCAACCGTGCAAGTTCGCCGCCGATCATCGTCCGCAGTTGATTGATGTCCGCACCGATCTTTTGCAGCAGCGAGCGAACAATTCCCTGATCCTCGTCAAGGAGAGCTTGCAGCAGATGCAGAGGCAGCAACTGCTGATGCCCATTTTCCTTTGCGATCGTCTCGGAGCGTTGAAATGCTTCCTTGCCTTTTACGGTCATTTTGTCGGATGGCAATGACATGGTCCCTCTTCCTTAACCTCTGAAAAAGACGTCGATGATTCAAAGTGCGATTGGTTTGTCGGCTGCAATTGACATCGATTCGCATCACGACCGCGGCAGCTGCACGCAGTGCAGTCTTCTGGCATCGTTCGGTCTACTATGACCCAACATTCTCCATGCTCTGAAGGCTGTTTCTGATACGCTGTTTCACGACGGGCTGTCAAGTTGAATTGTTGACGACCCGCCGAAATCATGACATGAGTCGTTGATTGGGACAATTCCCAGTATCGCGTCAGCTTCAGAATCAAACTAGAATTTCGCGGACAATTCAGTTTCCTGTGTGAAACACGCACGCTCGTGTTGAAGCAATCATATGAATATCGAACATCTGGTCGAAGCAGCGATTCAGCACCAACGTCGGGGTCGCCTCGAGGACGCTGCGGCGATTTACCAGCAAGTTTTGCAAAGCGAGCCCGACAATCATCAGGCACTGCACCTGTTGGGACTGATCGAATATCAATTCGGTGACGACGAATCGGCGATATCGCTATTGCGGCAAGCCGTCGACCGGGATCCGCGGCAGTCCATGATCCACAACTCGCTTGGTCTTGCCTTGCACCGCAACGGCCAGCTTGAAGAGGCCGTCGCGCGGTTTCAGCGGGCGATCGAGCTGGCGCCTGACTCGGCACAGCCTTATAACAACCTCGGCATTCTATTCAGAGATCAAGGAAGCTTTGAACGAGCATTCGAAGCGTACCAAAAGGCACTGGAACTTAATCCGAACCACGTCGGGGCCCAGTTCAATTTGGGAAATGCGCAGCGCGATGCCGGCGATGCGCCGGGCGCTGCCGAAAGTTATCGCCGGGCCATCGAACTTGTTCCCAATTTCGGCATGGCTTTCGGTTGTTTGGGCGCGGTGTTGCTGGAAATGAGCAAACCGAGCGAAGCCGAACCGGTATTACGGAAAGCCTATGAACTGTTGCCGGACGATCCGGTCGTCAACTGCGACTTGGGTGCCGTGTTGTTGACACGGGGCCGGCATGCGGAAGCGATTGAACGTTACGAACGGGCCGTCACGCTGGATGCCAGCATCGGCCGCGCGTGGTACGGCCTGGGTTGTGCCCAAACCGAATTAAAGAAGTACGCCGATGCGATTGACAGCTTTCGGCGGACGCTTCAGATCGATGCCGAGCATGCCGAATCGCATCACAATCTCGCCCGCGCGTTGTACGAAATGGGAGAAATCGATTCCGGCATCGATCACTTTCGTCGCGCTACATCCCTTGGACTGAAAACTCTTCCGCTGGAAGCTATTGCCACGATGATTCCAGGGGCCCCCAGCGCGAATAATCAGACCATTCTTCAAGTCCGTCAACTGTGGGCCGACCGGTTCGCCGCGCCGAACGAACCAGCACCAACATTCGCGAGCCGCTCGCGGGATCCCGAGCGTTGCCTACGGATTGGTTATGTGTCCGCCTTTTTTGCCCGGCACAACTGGATGAAACCCGTTTGGGGACTGATTAACAATCATGACCGAGACAACTTCGAAATCCATTTGTTCTCGGACGCAGCAGAGTCCGAGATTCAATATGGATACGCCAAGCGTCCTGAAGATCGATTTCACGACACGTCGAAACTTGCGAATCCCGAATTGGCCGATCTGATTCAAGGACAGGAAATCGATATTTTGGTCGACTTGAACGGTTACAGTTGTTTGAATCGCCTTCCGCTGATGGCCAGTCGTCCGGCCCCTGTAATCGTGGCATGGTTCAACATGTATGCCACGTCAGGCATGAAATGCTTCGACTACTTGATCGGCGACGAGCACGTGGCTCCAGCTGAGGAGGATGCTTTTTATACCGAACAAGTGATTCGTTTGCCCGTCAGCTATTTGACGTTCGAGTTGAACTATCCCGTACCCAACGTGGCGCCAGCGCCCTGTCTGTCGAATGGCTATGTGACCTTCGGCAGCTTGGCGTCTCAGTACAAGATCACCCCCGCGGTCATCGACGCGTGGGCTCAAATACTGCGGGGTTGCCCAAACAGCAAACTGCTTCTGAAGAATGCCGCACTCGCTGACGACGGCAATCGATCGTACGTGCATGATCGGTTCGATAAATTGGGGATCGAGGGAGATCGAATCTTGCTGGAAGGCCCCGCCGACCACTTTGCATTCCTGGAAACATACAACGACATCGACGCGGCGCTCGATACGTTCCCGTACAACGGCGGAACAACAACAATGGAAGCAATTTGGCAGGGCGTTCCCGTACTGACCTTTTACGGCGACCGCTGGGCCTCACGAACTAGCGCGACGATCCTGAGAAACGCCGCCCTGGAACATCTGGTGGCCGGAGATGTCGATCGCTACATCCAGCAGGCCATCAGACTCGGTTCCGATCCGCAGAGTTCCCACAAGCTGAAAGAGACGCGGATGAAAATGAGGCCGGGCCTGTTGCAGGTGAGCATCGTCAACGTGCAACGATTGGCTGAATCGATGGAAAGTCAATACCGTGCGATTTGGCGGCGATGGTAGCGGCGATGGTAGCGGCCGAACAGAATCCAGTAAGTCAGGCAGTGACCAACACAAATGAGGGACAGTCCTCAATCGATTGTCACACGCAACCTGGCGTACGCAACTGAGAGCCGACAGAAAGACACCCACGTGATCAAACAGCGCAGAAACAATGCATTAGCCCTATCACAATTTGTTACTTTGTAACGCAACATGACGTTGGATATTGCATCGAGTATTGCCCGCTGATTGGGCGCTCTGGCGATTAGGATACGCTGGGCGAGCTTCAAGGGAACGTAGCCTTGCCGAGGTGGTATCCTGATCCCTTTCGCAAGCGCCGCCTTCTGGCATTCCTGGCAAATGGTGTCGAAGTCCGTTCCCAGTGATAGGCCGAAAAGGTACGTCTCCTTGCCACAACTAACACATGCCATAACCTCACCCTCAGCGATTGGCCCGTTCGAACCTCGCGCTCTCGACGCTGACGCGAGGAGTGGTTTCAAAATCCTCAGACGACATCAAGATGCATAATCCCGGGTGATATGCAACGTTGGTCCCATCATGAAATCAGAGGAGAAGGCGGAGGGAGCCAACGTTTCAGCTAGAACTTCCTTGTTTGCCAGCTTGGCGGAGTGCCGCCTCCGGTCGTGAGTTACGAAGGGAATTTTGACCTTCAACGTGGATCAGGGTTCCCGTTAATTCGACACGTTGAAGCGACCAGCCAAATGGTTCTATGACCAGCTTCGATAGGGATCGGCTTCTGCCCCAAGGGCACCCTCCCATTCCCGTACGAGACGCTCAAAGCCACCAAGTTCTGCCGCCCAGGCGGGATGCAACAATACCTCGAAACCTCTCGCTGCGCATTCCTGTACAAGTGAACGAAAACTGGACGTATCGTTAATGCCGCACGTCGTGACTGCAGTACCCTCCAACGACGGAACGAATGCGATCAACGGCAAATCAATATCTCCAACGAAAGGCCGTCCAAATTCATCACTGTGGTGGCAAACATTTCGATGCGGATAGCCGCTCTTCGCGCCAATGATGCTATTCAAAAGTTGAGCGATAAGATAAACGCGGTCGCTGATATTCCCAATTTTGGAATGTTCGAAGTTAATGATCGCCTGACTTTGAACGTCGTCTTGTGTGCTGCCACGACCGACGAGTCGTCGATCCATGCCTTCATGCTCGTAGTCCGTCGCTCTTGGCCAGGTGGCGAAGAGATCGTAGTCACCGGTGACTACGTTTTTGTGCGCTGTCGGTCCGGATTTCGGGTGCTCCGGATCGGGATTCGTCATCCCCAGGATCGCCTGACATCCCAACATGAACGGGGCATCTTCACCTTCAGCGAGTTCTTGACGGAAAGCGGGCGACGGTTTTGCATAGAGACCGAATTCACCCTGTCCCAATGGCGGATCATGTTTGATCAATACGTAGGGCACAACAATTCCAGCACCAGCTCTGTGTCGAGCGACACCTTCCCAGACTTCCGTGCCGAAAACCTCTTTTTTTTTGGCGATTCCAAGCAGATAGTCGTTCCGGATCAGCCATTTAAGGCGGTTGCCTGAAATCCGAATCGGACACGTGCCCGCGTGCCAATCCGAAGTATCGTCGTACAGAGCTTTTTTGTGTTGTTCTCGGTTGTATTTAGCCTTTTCAAGTCCATATTTGTTCAGACGAGGATCCCGGCAAACGAATCCGGCCATCGGTCCCCAGTCGCACGATTTGCCATGAATTCGAAATCCCTTCGTCGCATGTCCCTCTTCCAGCAGGGTGGTACACGCCGATCCCACAGCGCGACTGATAATCACACTCTTCTGGTCGCGTGCGATATCACAAAACCCGTCACAATGTTCGGCTGGGAAGCCGACAAGTTCCTGTGCGGCGGCACCCTGAATGGGAACGATCGGGGCGTGAGTGACTCTTTTGGGCATCGGTTATCCAAATAGTAAAGACAGCGAGATGTCGAGTTGGTAGACGAAATTGCACAACTAGCAGTCTAGGTGACGGAGATTCCGCTGCTGCATCGCCACGACAGGAAATGCGATCGGGGTTCGCCCGACTAATAGACGTACGACCGTAACGCAAGACTGTAATGAATGGCAAGGGCCGCCAACATTATCAGCAACCAGTAGTGGTACGACCACCCTCATTTGACGGCCACCCGTTGCGGACCACGGCGGATTTCCGTTTGAAGCGCAATGAGTCTGATTGGTGTTGTCGTTTGACTTCGGCTCGGGCTCGAACGGAAGGGGCTCGCGGGAGACATTCCGGAGGTTTTTTCAAGAGACATCACGGGCGGGTCGGATAGTGAGTTTGTAACCCTCTCACTATTGTCCCGGAGTTCCCGTGATGTCCTACCGTCATCTTACCATTGAAGAACGCGAAATCATTGACCGCATGCACTATGCCGGTCACAATCAGGCGGAGATCGCACGAAAGCTCAATCGTTCTCCCGGCACGATCTGCCGTGAGTTGCAACGCAACCGTCGTCGGTCGGGTTACTCGGCCCGCCGGGCCCATCAACAATCCGAGCAACGCCGCCGCGATCGTCCGATCGAAAAGAAGCTGGATCACCCGGTTCTCAATGAGACGGTGCGAAGCGGTCTAGCCCAGGAGTGGAGCCCCGAAGAGATCTCGGGCCGTCTGCAACAAGAATCGCCCGACGGCCCGCAGGTCTCGCACCAGACGATTTACCGCTGGTTACCGCGAGATTGTCCGCACCGAGAACACTTTGAATCGTTCTTGCGGCATGGCCGCTATCGCAAACGGGGCGTGTCGAAACGGACTGGCTCGATCGCCAACCGCACGCCCATCAGCGAGCGACCGGCGGAAGTCAAGCTACGGGAACGATTGGGGGACTGGGAAGGTGACACGGTCATCGGCGCGTATCATTCGGGATCGATCGTGACGCTGGTGGACCGCAAGAGCGGCTACTTACTGGCGGCGAAGATGCCTGACGGTCGCGCGTCGAGTCTGAGCCGGGCAGGGCGATTGCACCATAAGTCATGTGCCGACAAGGACTTTTTCGAGATAGATCTCATCCCATCCCGCGGTGAGGCGTTTGTTTTTGATGCCGACTTTGGCGGTGGACTCGTTCTTCAGCATGCTGAGGGCCGTGCGGCGTAGGATGCTGAAGTTGGTATCCGCATGGCCTTTTCGGATCCGGCTTAGGTCCTCTTGGAAGGTCACGTCCAACTGCCAATGCAAACGGTTCTCGATCGACCAGTGATCGCGCACCGCCCCTTGGCGAAGCGGCTTCCCGCAACATAACGGCTCAGAATGTAGTAACGGACTTCGTGGCATTCCTTGCCGTCTCGTGTCCCTTTTCGATTGTTTGGAAACGACGCACCTTCACGTCGGCGAAATCGTTTTCGAGTTGCTCGTCGAAGAAGGCCTTGATGCCTTCGTGGAGCGTGGGTTGGTTACCCTTGACCGCCAGACAATAATCCGCCTGCGACTGGACGATCTTTTTCGCAATTTCCGTCTGACATCCCATGGCGTCGATCGTCACCAAGGAACCCGACAATTCCAGGATTTCCAGGAGTTTGGGGATCGCCGTGATCTCATTGCTTTTCGCATCGACAACGACTTGTCCCAGGCTGATGTGGTTCTGCGTCGCCCAGGCGCTGACCATGTGGATCGCCGATTTGCTGCTCGCCGCGTCGTAACTGCGCCGGAGTGTCTTGCCGTCGATCGCGATCACTTGTCCGTCGCTGATCTCATGCAGTGCCGTGATCCAACTCAGCAAACACTTTTCGAACTCGGCCGGATTGATCGCGGCCAAGATGGCATTGAACCGGTCGTGTGACGGAATGCCATTTTTCAGATCAAGAAACCGCGAGAGCCACTCGCGCTTCTTGCGGCCAAACTCGGCGATCGCCACAAAATCATCCGCTCCACAAATAACCGCACACACAGCAATCACGACAACGTCGATCAGCGGATACATCACCTTGCGACGGCGCGGATCGGTGAGTTCGGCAAAGGTTCCTCCATTCTTGAAGACTTGATCTTGGGCATGACATCCACTCCTTGGATTGAGCGATTCTTCGACGCCTGCTGACCCTCAACAAGGCAATGGAATCGCGGCTACCCAAGTAGGTCACATTACCTAATTTCGCGCAATCGCCCTATGAACCGGGCGACCGAACGCGCGTTCCGAGCAGTCCCGAAGGACGTCCGCCAGACGATGACGGTAGACAACGGCAGCGAGTTCGCCCGTCATGAAATTCTGAGTCGTCGGCTCGGAATGCCGATCTACTTCGCGGACCCGTATTGTTCGAACCAGCGAGCGACCAATGAGAACACCAACGGGTTGCTCCGTCAGTACTATCCGAAAGGCACGGACTTCCTGACCATCTCACATCACAACCTTGCATTCGTGGTCCAACGGCTCAACAATCGACCCGTAAACGACTCAACTACCGAACCCCTTGGGAGGTCCTTGAAGAAGCCGGTGTTGCGCTTCAGATGTGAATTCGCGCACACGCTCGACCATGACTCCGGTGCATGGTCTCCACCGCAACGTCCCAATGCCGCTACACTTAACGTGGAACTGCACTAGGACGTGCAGTCTGCAACAGGCTTTGATAACAAGCCGAGCAAATCGTTCAGTCGATTGTAATGCCAAATCGACGATGGTTTCAACTTTCTCGGGATTGATATCGTAAAGTCGGTTTTCCTGCCTTTCGCCGGAATCGAGCCTGTTGCGATCGCCTCCTTGACCCTGTTGGACAAGCGCCGATGTTCCGTCCAAACGCTGGACGATATGGCAAGGTAGGCATCCACTGGCACGGCTTTGTGCTGGCCGGTCGTGATGTGAGTTCCGTGATCCGCCTTCAGCCATGCACAGGCCGCGCATTGGGACGCTCGCCAGTCATCGTCGTGCGGTGGTGGTGGGCGCAGAGCGACCGATGACTGTGGCGAATTCCCTGGCGCTGCTCGGAATCGCGGGCACATTCGGGAGAGTAGGCATTATCTGGAAGCCTTCTCAAAACTCTTAAACTCAAAAACAGACCGTTGTTACGCTCGCTTTGCGTTGGGTGGTGCCCGTGTTTCTGATTATCAGTGCATGCGTTGCAGATCGACCAGTTGCAGAATTGCCTTTTCACTTCAACGGGAGTGCAAGCTTTTGACCTCAGGGGAGTACCAAACGGTGACAGATGAAATCTGATCCGTTGGGACGCTCGTTTTCACCCCGACTGCGGAATTGATCGCCTATAACTGCGACACGGTTGAAGAGTATGCGTCCACCAGCTCTTTTGGTGATACTTGGAATGGACGACCCCTTGGGATGGCATTGCTGGCTTTGCCCGAATATTGGGGCAGCGGATATATATATGTGTGAACACTTCTAATTCTCACGACCTTTAACCGACAAGCAAAGCGAGTCTAACAATCGATTCCAATGCTAAATCGACAATGGCTTCAACATCGTCGGGATCGATATCGTAAGGCCGGATTTCCTCGCCTTTCGCCAGAATCGATCCGCCTGCGACTGCCTGTTTCACACTTTGGACAAGCGCTGCACGATCATGACTTCCGTCTAAATGCTGTACGATGTGGCATAGCAGATCATCCAGTGGTTCGGTCTCATGCCGACAGGTCGTGACGTGACTTCCGCGAGCCGCCTGAGTGCGCGCGATCGGCCGCGCGATTGGCCGCTCGCCAACTTCATACACGTATGTCGGTGGATCACGATAGTAGTGAAGCATGTTGGCTCCCAACATCGTCACCAGGATCGAGCAAATTTCCTCGATCTCAATGGCACTCTCGTTCGCGTCCTTGAGATCGGCGATTCGAAGTGTCGCTTGAACGTGATTCAACAATTCTTCCGCCGCGACCGTTCGCGGCCACAGTCGGCCAAGTGTCACGAACGTCGCCTTGACGATCGGCGCCGTGGTTCGACACTGAGCGGCCTTGACTTTGAAAATCACGGACTCGTCACTGTGAATTTCCACATCGGATGGTTCGGGCGGTAAAACCAATGAAACAAACAACGCTCGCATACGTTCGAACGAAACATCGCGCTCGATCGCGACCTCTTTGTGGCACAGCAACGAAGAACGAAAGGCCTTGTTCCGCAAAAAATCGAGATACTGTTCGCGTTCAATCAATGACACGTTGTCCAGAACGTTCTGCGCCCGCTCGGGCAGATCATAGGTCAGCATCGAGCCAAATCGGCTCTCCGACAAATACTGCAGTCTGTGCTCGGCCAATCGTTCGGCGAATTCGTAGAAATGAACCGGCTGATTCACGCTTTCCAGATGTTCGTGGTAAAGATACGAATCATTCATGCGACTCAGAATCTCAAGTTCCTGTCTCAAAACCTGTCCATAGGCTGCAGATGAATCACAAGCGTCGGCCAGAAAATCCAAGACTGAACGGGCCTGGGCAACCTGAGTCCGCGGATCGTCGAGTTGGCTGGTGTGGAACTTCATAATATCTCGCACCGTGCCGCGGAAGTGCCAGCCGGGAAATGTGTTGTACGAAACCAGCGCGACCCCGTTTGATCGAAGATTTCGTCGGCAAACCTCGAGGATCTTGTCCTGGACGTCGTCAGGCACCCACGAATACACACCGTGACAGATGATGTAATCGAATTGGCCCCAGTCGTCATTCACGTCCAGGATGCTGCCG
>CAUZVF010000053.1:0-12014 GCA_963582955.1 Planctomycetota bacterium | reverse complement strand
CTCAAAATCTCCAGTTGGCAACGCCTGCCGCTGTCAGAATGACTCCCAAAACAGGATCGACATTTGTTCGTGATCAGCAGCCATTCCCCCCACTAATACGCGTTCTCCAACCAAAAGCAACGCAAAGTCGAAGCCAGGAAAAAGCAAAGCCCCTGAAAAACAGGGGCTTTGACAAGCATCAGGAACGCTCAAGGAAAAGTTACAGGGTCTACGGAACCGAAGGGCTTCGCTCTGTCTTTCCTGCCTCATTGCGACCGGGCGGTACGATGAGCTGCTTCGCGGGAAACACGGGACCTTCAACACACGTGCGGCGATAGTCCCACGTGCCATCATCCATGCGGACTTTCGTGACGCAACTAAAGCAAATTCCAAATCCGCACGCCATGGGCGTCTCCAGAGACAGCCAACACGCGATGTCATTGGATGCGGTGATTTCGCTGACAGCGTGCATCATTGGCTCGGGCCCGCAGCAGAAGACGGAATCGGGCGGGTTGCCGCCGTCGATGGCTTGCGTCAGCAAATCGGTCACGAATCCGTGATGCCCCTGCGAACCGTCGTCGGTCGAGACGCGCAGTTCGAGTCCTTCCATGCAAAAGTCGTTAAGTCCCGCGAGATACTCGGCCGAGCGTGCTCCGTAGCACAGCGTCACTTTCGACGGAGCTTTTGGTAATTCACGTTGTGGACTTCCATATTTCCTGAGACCGAGTGCCTCCCTCGCCACGGCGAGAAACGGAGTTTGTCCAATTCCCCCGGCAACCATCATCAAGTGCCCTGTCAACGGCGTTGGAAATCCGTTTCCCAGCGGACCCCAAATTTCGGCGTTGTCGCCCGGTTGCCAAGTGGACATCAGAGACGTCAATTTACCAACAACAATGTAGCCAAAGTCGATGCCCACGGGCTGGCCGGATTCGTCTAAGTGAGTGTCGTACAGAGCAAACGGACGTCCGAGCAAAGGATCATTCGTGCCGGCCGCCCGAACCATGAAAAACTGACCCGGCAAAATCTGTCGGGCAATTTCGGGACAATCGAGTCGAATGCGATACGTATCGCGCGCCATCTGAACTTGTTCGACGACAGTCGCAGTCTGGTGAACGGCGGTTGTGACCAAACCGCAAAGTTGCGCTGTTGCCGCTGACTGTTCCATCAACGTCGTCCTGTCTGGGATCCTGTTTTCCGGCGAGATTTCGCGTGCTGCCGCGTATTTGAACTGGTGGACGAGCCGCGCCGCTTTTTTGAGGTGTCAGGCCGGTTCTTTGAGACACATTCCCGCAACGTGTTCAACTCGGCCGGCCTGAGTGCGCGGTACTTGCCCAGCGGCAAACGCCCGAGCTTCAACGGTCCAAAACCAACTCGTTGCAGATGGATGACTTTGTGGCCCACGCGTGCCAACAATCGCCGAATTTCCCGATTCTGACCCTCGCTCAATTCGATTTCCAGAAAAGTGCTCTTCCCTCTTTTTCGAATCCGCTTCACACCGTGAACGCGAAATTTGCCGTGGCTGAAATAGATTCCTTTTTTCAATTCCAGCAACGTTTCGGGATTGGGATTGCCGGCAACTTGCACGTGGTAAGTTTTCACGATCCCGTATCGCGGATGAGCGAGTCTATTTCCAAGGTCGCCGTCATTCGTGACGAGAATTAATCCCTCGCTGTTCTCATCCAATCGCCCGACGGTGAACAGCCGCGCGGATTCGCGCGTGAAAAGATCGATAACGCGCGACCGCCCCGACGGATCTCGGCTTGTGCAGAGATAGCCGGCCGGCTTGTTCAACACAAAATAGAGTTTTCGTTCCAATCGTAGTGGCTCACCATCAACGCAAATCTTCTGGCTCGAAGGATCGGCTCGCGTCGAGAGTTCACGAATCTCCTTCCCGTCGACCGTAACGCGCCCGGCGAGTACGAATTCTTCACACTTACGGCGGGAACCAAACCCCGCCGCCGCCAACAGCTTCTGCACGCGCTGTGGCGAGTCGTTCGAGCTGGTCTGTCGGGGTTGCGAGCGCTTCGGCATCAGAACTGCCTATTCTGAACGATTCATGGTCGGTGTGTGGAATCATCCGAGTTTAGCGGCACGGCAACGGAATAAAAACTGGTTGGAATTGCGGTTCCGCTTCAGCCGATCGCCGATCAAGAATGCCGGTTCTTCTTGTCCAGAACAACTTTGGCCGATGACGGCGACAACCTGCCGTTGAAAGATGTCGGCTCAACGTCGAGTTGCAGGCGGTTAGCGACGGCCGATAAACAATTGTCGGATTCATCAGCCGCTGTGCGCTAGCCCAATGGTACTCACTTTACATGCGACATTCGGGAAACTGTTGGTGGGGGCCAGGAACCTCACGGTTCCCGCTAGCCTGGTATTTTGAGCCTCATTGTCCTTGGCTAACGGGAACCGTGAGGTTCCTGGCCAAAATGGATAACTGGCCGACTCATCGTTTGGCTTGACGAAACGATGACGTCGGTAAAGTGAGTGCCATTGGGCGCTCCACGGTTTACAAGAGAATCGGACACTAGCGCGTTCCGACTGATTGACGACAGCAATTGATCGGTCAGTACTTAGCGACGGATGAGGACTTCCGAGCCGATGTCGAGAAGGTCATGGACTTCGGCGATGTCGGAGTTTAACAAACGGATACAGCCACGCGATTGGTCGCTCCCAATCGAATTGGGATTGAGCGTGCCGTGTATGCCAAAACCGTCACCAATGTCGATCCAGTGTTCGCCCAACGGGTTCTTGGGGTCATCTCCGTCGATCACTCGGCCTTGCGGATCGGTGTATTGCGGATTAGTGACCTTGTTGAGAACTCGGAATTTTCCAATGGGACTGGAACCGTCTTTGCCAATGCCAATCCGGTATCTCTTGACGAAGTACCCATGCGCATGAACGATCAGTTCAAAGTCACTCAGGTCAACAAAGGCCGAGAATGGTCCTTTGATGACTTTCAGTTTCTGGCCGGCGCGAATCCGGCGAGGATCGATGCGATTCAACTTGGCGAGATATGGCCATGTGATCCGATAGGTTTTGGCAACGGTCCGCAACTGGTCACCCGGTCGAATGACGTAGGGCTCCATGTAATGCGGTTGTGGTGAAAAGTAGATTGAACGGGCCGTTCGTTCGATCTTCTTTTGAATCCGCGCGCGCGAGAGAGGATTTTTCCAATAAATCCGCGACAACTGCCGATGGGCGGCGACATCCTTGCCCTGCTGAAGAAGATCGTCAATTTCGACGAGCTGTTTTCGCAAATCCGCCGAGGCTGCCCGAGTTGGCGTTTCTCGCTTCGCGCGACTCGCCGTTGCAGTTTGTTGTTGCGCTTGAGACGTCGTTTCGTTTGAGGCTTGTTGGACTTGACCACTTGCTACAGGCGTCTCGCGCTCACCGGCATCGCTCGCGAAACTCGGCCCATCATCAGGACGTTCGGCATTCGAATTGAGCCACGAGTGCATACTGCCGCTGGAATACTCATTGGAACGCGCCGATCCCGCGTCAACAATTGGTTCGCTCTGGCTCTCGAAGATCTCGGGATCGACGTTGCCGCCATTTAGCAGAGCCAACTCGTTTTGGCCGGTTGCCGTTTTGTAATCGGTGAGATCAACCTCTTGATCATCCAGCGTTCCCATCTCGGGATTGCCAAACTCAACCGGCAACCAGCCATACTTCCACGAGGCTGCCAGCGCCACACCGAACAATGTTGCAAATGCCAAAAGGCGGTACGGTCGCAGTCGTGAACGATGCCGGCTCATCAATGTTCATCCTTGAACGATTCACGGATTGGCGGCTTCGCGCCGCATTATTTTTAGGGCGGGGAATATATCAGGATGAGCGAGGCAACTCTATAACTCTTTCCGCAAACCAGGAATCCAGCCATCGTCCGCAATGAAACGGACCCTCGGCAAAAGTCGCCGTGATCTGGCATCCCGATTCAGGCATCGCGATTGAATACGGATCAACCTAATTCAATAACGGGTCGTGACTTGCGGTTCGCTCCACGCGAATTGCGTCTATCAATTGCCGTTTTGCCTTTGACAGTGAATGCACGGCACCGGCACGTTCGAAATGTTCGATCGCGCGTCGTCGGCAAGACACGACGGTTTTCCAACGGCCGAGATCATGAAAGAACTCGGCTAGGTTCAGCAGATCGGTACCAGCTCCGTGGAAGTCCTTCTCTCGGACGTGCAATCGGTAGGCTCGCCAAAGCAGGGGAATCGCTTCGGTCAATTCTCCATTCAAAGCCAAGAGAATGCCAAGATTTCCCCAGTCCGACGCTTCTCCGAGCCGCGTATCGCTGTCGGCTTCCAGAGTGAGGGATTGTTGCAGCAAGCGAGACGCCAGTTCGTACTGTCCCGCTAAAATGGCGTCGGTCGCGCGGTTGCTGAAATCACAGGCCAACGCGGCGTTGTCCGATGTGTTGTCGTCCAGACGACATTCCGCCGTGATAGACTGGCGTTGATAGTCGGCGGCAGTTTGCGAGTCGCCCATGGCTCGATAAATGGCCGCCAGATTGTTACTGGCCACGGCCCACAACGCAGCACTTTCTTCCCTTTTCGACTTCTCCAGCAGTATCGTGAATTGCTCGATCGCCGATTCATATTCTTCGACGCTGAAGAGATAGCATCCATACGCGTTTCGAGCGGCGGTGCCGTCTTCGAGCACAACTCCGGCGGCGAAGAGTGTCCGGGCCGCTTGATGCCGACCATCCGCAGCCATCGACCTCGCGTCTTCGATCAACGTTGTAATTTGCGTTTCCGACGATGAAAACGCCCGGTCGGCTCTTGGAGAATGTGGTTTTGAATAGGTCACGTTAAGTTGGCTCCTGCGTGGTTGATGGTCATCAATTAGGTCTGACTTCAACGCAAAAGCGGGCGAATATGTGTCTAGCAGAGAGCATCAATATTACTTATATTACCAACTATTCCCATATTGTCAATTATTTGTTTTAAAAATTTTATAATGATTGTGACAAAAAATGGGGCACCCAATGATATATGCGGTGAGACAATGGTCCTCACATTGTACATGCGACATTCGGGAAACCGGTTGATGGGGGTCAGGAACCGTGAAGTTCCTGACCAAAATGCCTCGGGCGGCGGATCCGGGACCCGAAATGGTCAAATCTGTCAATTCTTTCGGGTCGGGGATTCCGATTGGTTGACTTCTGCCAATATGACAGCAAGAATGGCGATTCCGCGCTCGTCGCCAGCCTGCGTGGCAGGCGTGAAATGGCTGATGTGGAGCGCAATCGCTTATTGGGTATTGTGTTACGAATTCTCGCTCTTTGGGCGCGCGTTTCGCAATAGCGAACGCATCACATTGATCTGCGAGATTCGTCCTGATACACGGCAACCATAACTTTTGATGTACTGGCTGAAGAGGAGAAACTGATGGCAAAGAACACCGCAACCAAGGGCACTCTTATCCCTCTTGGTGACCGTGTGGTTTTGAAACGGGAAGAGGCAGAATCGACAACTACGGGCGGAATCGTTTTGCCCGACAGCGCTCAGGATAAGCCTCAGAAAGGCGAAGTTGTGGCGGTCGGTGACGGACACGTCAAGAATGACGGCACCAAGGTTCCACTGACGCTTCAAGAAGGCGACCGGGTAATTTTCAATTCGTATAGCGGTGAAGAGATCAAAGTTGGGGACGACGAGTTTCTGCTGCTCAGGGAAAGCGACGTTCTGGCGACTTATTGACGCACGTCGGATTGTTTCGTTTTGCAAGAACGGCATCCGCGTCTTCACCGATTTGAAACATCACACTCATTATTGATCCATTGACAGGAGTTACCAAACCATGGCAAAGATGATTGCCTTCGATCAAGAAGCTCAGGAAGCAATGCGGCGCGGCATCAGCAAGTTGGCACGTGCCGTCCGAGTAACACTTGGGCCCCGCGGCCGCAACGTAATTCTCGAGAAGAGCTTTGGCTCTCCGACCGTGACAAAGGACGGCGTCACCGTCGCTCGTGAAATTGAACTTAGCGACAAGTTCGAAGACATGGGCGCAAAGATGGTCAAGGAAGTCGCCAGCAAAACTTCCGACGTTGCCGGCGATGGCACGACAACCGCCACGATTATGGCGGAAGCCATCTACAACGGAGGCTTGAAGGCTGTTGTGGCTGGAGTTAGCCCGATTGAGATGAAGAGAGGTATGGAAACGGCTGTCGAAAGAATCGTTGAGAAACTGAAGGGGATGGCCACCGAATGCCGCACCAAAAAAGCGATCGCTCAGGTCGGCACGGTTGCATCGAATGGAGATGCCGAGATTGGTGGCATCCTGGCCGACGCGATGGAATTGGTTGGGAAAGACGGCGTCATCACCGTCGAAGAAGGCAAGAGCCTTAATACTGATTTCGAAAGCAAGGAAGGCATGCAATTCGACCGCGGTTATCTGTCGCCCTATTTTGTGACGGATCCGCAGTCGATGGAATGCGTGATGGAAGACGCTTATGTCTTGATTTATGAGAAAAAGATTTCCTCAATCAAGGATTTGGTTCCAGTCTTGGAACAAGTTGTCAACGCCGGACGGCCTCTGATCATTGTTGCCGAAGACGTTGAAGGCGAAGCGTTGGCCACGTTGGTGATCAACAAACTGCGTGGCACATTCAAGTGTGCGGCGATCAAGGCGCCCGGTTATGGAGACCGCCGCAAGGCCATGCTTCAAGACTTGGCGATCATGTGTGGCGGCCAGGCGATCTTCGAGGATCTCGGCATCCAACTCGAAAACGTGCAGTTGGCTGACCTTGGGCAAGCGAAGAAAGTCATCGTCGACAAGGACAACACCACCATCATTGAAGGTGGTGGCAAGACGGCCGACATCAAGGCTCGGATCGACCAAATTCGCCGCGAGCTGGAAAACTCGACCAGCGACTACGACCGCGAGAAATTGGAAGAACGGGTCGCCAAGCTTTCCGGCGGAGTTGCTCAGATCAACGTCGGCGCCGCGACGGAAAGCGAAATGAAAGAGAAAAAGGCCCGTGTCGAAGACGCTCTGCACGCGACCCGCGCGGCGGTTGAAGAGGGCATCGTGCCGGGTGGCGGAGTTGCCTTGCTGCGTGCCGCGGCTTCTCTCAAGACAAAAGGTCTTTCGCATGACGAAGAGGTTGGCTTCAACATCATCGTTCGAGCGTGCCGGCAACCGCTGATTCAGATCGCCAATAATGCCGGCGATGATGGAAGTGTGGTTTGCGAGAAAGTATCTGAACTGGATGGCAACAAGGGCTATAACGCGGCAACTCGGAAGTACGAGGACTTGCAGAAGGCGGGAATCATTGACCCCACCAAAGTCGCGCGAACGGCATTGCAGAATGCCGCGAGCGTTTCAACGTTGCTGCTGACCAGCGATGCGCTCATCGCCGAGAAACCCAAAGACGAAAAAGGCGGCGGAGGCGACGAAGACCTCTATTAAATCCCAACTTTGATCCGTACAGACAAACCCGGAAAACACTTTGTTTTCCGGGTTTGTTTTTTGTTGGTGTCTTCAGCAAAATCTTTTGGTGAGAAATGCCGATTACAGACCAAGTTTTCCAACGCAGTGCCGGACAACAGTGGGGATTTCAAGGCGGACATCAACACCAAAAAGGCATCGTGCCGACACGCGTTTTTTGACATTCAGAATCATTTGGCATCGAAACACAGCTATTGACGGGATTTCGGCTCGAATTGGCTTCATCACTCCCCACAGATTCTACGGAGGAGGCTCTTGTGATGTGTGAGAAGAGAGCGTTGATTACAACGAGTTATGTTCTCGTGTCTATGATCGCACATCTTCCGTTGGTTTTACTGAAAATAGATGGCTTGGCTGTTGCGGTATTGACACAGTTTCTGGAATTCTCGGCAGGGCTCATAGCAATTCATCTTTGTGAGTCTTTTGTTGTTCTCGGTACTCCTTCACATTTGATACTCCAAGCATCGGTTGCGACGTTTTTCAATGCTGCTGGGATACTGCTTGTGCTACGTTGGGTCGACCGAAAGTCCAAATACAAAAAAGAGGAGAATTAGCCGGCCCCGAACAGGATAGGCGCCATCCGTGTTGTCTTGCCGCCGCGCCGTTGGTGTCTCACCAATCGTTCGCACACAAATTCATTTGCTGACCGAAAACTTGTGGACCGTCTTTTGCGAATACACTTCATTCGGCCGGAGGATTGTGTTGGGAAAGTCGGGCTGATTCGGCGAATCCGGGTAGTGCTGGCATTCGAGACAGAAACCTTCGTGCTTGTTGAAGCCGCCCGATTCTTCCGAGCCGTCGAGAAAGTTTCCCGTGTAGAATTGAACGCCCGGTTCGGTCGTGCTGATTTGCATCACTCGGCCCGATTCCGGGTCACGGATTTCAGCGACCTTGACCAAATCGCGGCCGTTGCTTTTGTTAACGACAAAGCAGTGGTCGTATCCAGAGCCGACTTCTGAGATGCGCGAACCGATGGCAACCGCCGTTGTGAAATCCATCGGTGAATCCCGAACATCGGCGATACCGGTCGGAATCGAATCCTTATCGACCGCGAGGTATTTGTCACAGTTGAGTATGAGAACATGGTCAAGCACCTTCGGTGTTTCCTCACGGACACCGGCAAGATTCCAGTAGCAGTGGTTGGTGAGATTGATGGGTGTTGCTTTGTCACACATTGCGGTGTATTCGATCCGAAACTCATTATCAGTGGTCAATGAGTAAACAACAGTGACATCGAGTTCGCCGGGATAGCCTTCATCGCCGTCAGGACTGATGTAATTCAGTCTGACTCCGACTGACGTGCCCGCGTCAAACGATTCCGCATTCCACAATGCCTTGTCGAGACCGCGAGTTCCCCCATGCAAATGGTTGGGCGGGTTGTTGACAGCTAAAGTGAATCCCTGACCATTGAGGGTGAATTTGCCACCGGCAATCCGGTTTGCGTATCGTCCACAGACCGCGCCGAAGTAAGGGCCATTCTTAAGAAACCCATCGACATCTTCGAATCCCAACACGACGTTTTCAAACTTGCCATCGCGATCGGGCACCTCGACCGAAGTGACGATGGCTCCGTAATTGATCAATGTCACTCTGACGCCGTTCTTGTTTGTCAGAATGAAGCGTGTGATCCCTTGCCCGACCTCCGTGGAACCGGCGGGTTCCGATTGAACACTCATTGGGTAATCAGCGTTTTCTGTTTCCTGGTCAGCGCCATTCGTGGAGTTATTCGCCGTGACCGTCGGCCGATCGGGCCGATCGTCATTGCAGGATGTGCCGAGGACGACAGCAAGAACACAGACGAATCGAAGGTGGTGCCAAATCTTAAAGTTTGCAATCGAAAAAACGCGTTCCGTTGATTGTGGAAAGGTGGAATTCATACGGCGGGTCCGGCTCTGAAAAGGCCTTGGTTTCATAAGTCTTTACGGTGCTGGGATTCTTGATAAATGGCCAGTTGTGGTCAAGATCTGATCGTGTGATCGGCTTTGGCTGTGACTGACAGGTAGTAGGGTCTTTCGAGAGAATCGGTTATGATTGAAGTTGACCGAACAGATTTCGGCAGTGAAGCGAATCGTCAACACGCATTTCCAACGGAGAGACGGCTTCCATCGTAGATATTGGCATTCGACGTCAAATGCGAGGTGGCCGCCAGATGATAGCGATGGCAAAACAGCGGGTGGAATCGCCTGATATCCTGCCAATCAACAGCAATGTCAGTGATGCGCGGCTTGTCGAGTCAGCTCGTCGTGGCGATCAAAATGCGTTTGGTGAACTTGTACGGCGATACGAGCATCGTTTGCAGCGGGTCATTCTGCGATTTGTCCGTGACAGTGAACTCGCGGAAGATCTCGCTCAGGAAACATTTCTGCGGGTATTCGAGCGATTGGAGCAGTTCGATACAGCTCGCCGGTTTGGTCCGTGGCTCTTCCGGATCGGTGTCAACCTGACGCTCGACTATTTACGAAAATGCAAGCGGCGTGGACGCTGGTCGTTGTTCAGCGAAGGTTCCGAAGATCGGACACCTGATCCGGGAATGTCGGATCCCAGAGATGAACTCGATCTGAAGCAAGAGGTCCAAGCCGTGCTGGAGCAAATCGCTGAAAAATACCGTTCGGTTTTGATACTTCGGGACTTGGAGAATTTCTCGACATCCGAGATTTCCTCGATCTTGAATCGAAAAGAGGCGACCATTCGTTGGCGGCTGGCGGAAGCACGCAACCGCTTTGAAAGACTTTGGACAAAACGTCAACAATCCGACCACGGCATTGTTGGAAGTGGAAATGAAAATGATGAAATGTAAGCAGGCGCGATCGGACATCGCATTGTTCGTTGGTAACGATTTGCAAGAGAAGTCAGCGCATGAATTGGAACAGCACGTGACAAAGTGTCCGCAGTGTTCCGAGCATCTTACCAGCATGCAAGAAACGATACGGGTGTTCGAACAGATTGATGCCGGGTTGGATACATCTCGCAACAAGAGTTTGTGGCCGGGTCTTTCCAAAAAAATACGACATATCGAATTGGCCTCGTCACAGCGCGATCGATTCAACGGTTGGGTTCCGGCGGTGGCAATTGTTGCGGCCTGTATTCTGATTGCCGTCGTTTCGGATGTTTCAACGCCCTATGCGCCGTCTCGCGTCGTATCGCCGACTGCGATGCCCGCATCGGTCCCGCCTTCGCAAAATGACGCGACTCGTTTATACTCTGATGAGAACAATGGGCAGGACCCATGGTTTAAGTCATTCGAACTGCCGGTGGTTCGTGATAACGAGCCGCCTGAAAAAAGCGAGCCTCAGTCTGGACAGTGAAATCAATTAGCGATGCCCATCCACGAATTTCAGTGCAACGATTGCGGAGATCAATTCGAAATTCTTTTGCGTGGTTCGGAAGCCGCCACTTGTCCGCAGTGTGAATCGCGGCACCTCGAGAAACTATTGAGTGCGCCGGCCGCCCATACCAGTGATGGTAGCCGTTCCCTGCCGATGGCATCGTCGTGTCCTCCTAGCGATGCCCCGCCATGTAGTCCCGGATGTTGCCGCATTCCCGGTTGAAATGCGCCGCTTTGTGAATTCTCGAATAACCGGACATGATCGAAGTTTCTCGCGTATCGGCCCGAGAACAAGAAACCGCGCTGGCGATCTTGTTTCGTGACCTTGATGATGCATCGAGGCAACAACACATCAGCGATCTCTTGGAACAAGCCTCGATCGGGCAACTCCCTCTGGACGGCCTGTTGCTTGCTAAATCGGACGGACGACCCGTTGGCTGCGGACTGTACCTGATCGAGCGTGACCAGACGGCATTTGTCTGGCCGCCTGCCGTTGATGCCGAGAATTGTCTCAGTGTCGATCCCGAGAATATTGCGGACGCCATTCTTCAACGGATCTGCCGCGAAGTCGATGCGGCCGATGCGTGGATCGGCCAGTGCATTCTGGAAGGAGACAAGACAGTTGATCAACAGCGTCTTATCCGAAACGGTTTCGGATATTTGACCGATCTCGTTTTCATGCAGCGGCAATTAACGGAACAACTTCCGGCAAGTTCGGTCGAGAGCTTAACTGCGATTGAATACCAAAGTGACACCAATCGAAATCAGTTCATCCAGTTGCTGCAGCGGACGTTTCAGGGAACGCTCGATTGTCCTGAACTCAGGGACCGTCGATCGGCGGCAGACATGCTGGATGGTTTCGACGCATCTCGTCCGAAAGGCCGGGCGCACTGGAAGCTCTATCAATCCGAGTCCCAGCAGTGGGGCATCGTGCTCATCAACGAACGTCCAGAAGACAAGACGTGGGAAATCATTTACATGGGAGTTGTCCCAGAAGCACGTGGAAAAAAACTGGGACGTGAAATGTTGTTGGCATCTCTTGATGGCCTAAGCGATCGCGAATGTGACTCAATCATGCTGGCTGTTGATTGCCGAAACCATTATGCCATTGACACTTATGACGAAATTGGATTTGAAGAAATCGGCCGGCGATCAATCTACTGCCGAACGCAATGACGTTGGTTGCAAAAGTAATCAACAAGTTGTGAACACGGAATCGCCCCTCGTGGTGACGGCAACAATTGAAGTTTGCTTG
>CAUZVF010000052.1:0-12160 GCA_963582955.1 Planctomycetota bacterium | reverse complement strand
TGGCAAAGGCATGCCGCAGGATCTTGTGAAGCAATTCGTCATCGTCACGTCCGACGGACAAGTGGTACCAACGACGTGCCTGGGGATCGGCTTGTTCCCGGTAAAGCCGCAATGGCTCGGCCGGCCACGACGAAACGACCATCTGGCAATACGTCGACACATTGACGTAACGCTGCGGCGTGACGGCCACCAGTGCGTCACCATTCCGATCCGATGCCTGCCGCAGTTGAGCGAGTGCTTCGGCCCATTTCGACTCGGCAGCATAGTCTTGCACTGACGCCAGAGCCTTGGAAACCTCGCTGGGAGTCTCCAACGCAACAACATGGTTAGCGGGTTGTGGAGCGACACTTGGCTGCGCCTGCACGAAGCGAGAACAGCACATCACCAGACAGAAGCAGCAGTATGGAATAAACGGACGCATCACGTGTACTCGACAAAGGCCGTCCGGCTGGATTCTGGTGAGTCTGCAGATCTTATCGTGATTCTCGCAACTTGGCGCCGACCGTGAAGGCGATCATGCCCAACACGACAACCGGTCCCATCACGCCAACACGGAACCCATAGGTCAATTGCCAAAACACGAGCATCGGCAGCAACACAAGAACGGCCAATTGGATCAGCATTCCGATTTGTTGCAACATGCCATGCCCAGCGTGGCTGGTTTGCCACACCCAAAAAGGCCATCGGGACGTTTGCAAAACATGCGCGCAAAATCACGCGTATCTTTACGTGTAAGAATCTACTTCTGACCGGCTGCAACCGGATCGGGTTTGGGATTTGGGTTTGGGAACCACGCCAGCGGAAATTCAACGGTTGGGAACTTGTTGGTCTCGCCGTCTTTCACTGTTACGATACATTTATTTCCAACCCAATTGCCGCCCTTCCACTTTTTTTGCCAGATGTAGTTCTTGTTGTCATCTTTCTTGATGTAAAGCCAGCCACACCGCTCCTGCCAGAACCGGAATTCATGTTCGCCTTCCGGCAGCTTGTCGATTTTGAACTTTCCGTTCTCGTCCGTGATCGTCATGTACGGATGATCCAGAACCATCCAATAAGCCGTCATCCACGGATGGATGCTACACGTGATTTTTGTCGGAAAGGTTTCCGGGACTTTTAGTGTTAATTTATCACCTATCCGATTGTTTGGCGAAACAATGAAATTGATGCCGTCCTGCCGCAATGGCAATGTTTGAGTACTGTGGCTGATTGGGTCATCGGATTTGACAATGACCGTTTGATCGGTCCGTAACAGCATTGTGTGCGGTTTGAAACGGCAATGCTTTTGGTCAAAAACAAGTTCTTTACGCTTGCTTTCTTTCAGATCGGGATGAATCGACTTAACCCGACGCACAAAAACAAATATGTGCTGAATTCCCTTGGACTTGGGATGGACCATCAGTGTGTTGTCGTACATCGTCTTTTCCGCGCAGCATTTGAAGTCTTTAACATTGGGATCACCCTTCTTTCTGGCAACGAGGAGTTCAGGCACATCACCTTTCAGAGTGATTTGCCCGCTGATCGAACCCCACCCTTCGGCCAGAGCCTGCGTAGCAGGGTTGATCGCAATCGCGACGACAAGAAACGCTACGGAACGTGCGACTGCACGAAACGGCTGATTGCTCATGATATTTCCTTGAAATGCTAAGATTGGGGCTTGTCAACAAAGGCGGGAAGAAGCCGGAACATTCGCCGAACCGGCATCTCGATTCTCGTTTTTTGAGCAATTCACGTTAGCCGATGCCGCGAAAAATTGCGAGCCAAAACACGATGAGTGACCTTCTGCCGTGGGAGCGATTGAGAAACTGCCGGGGCGTGGGACGCTTTGCAAGTGAGCGGAATGGCGCTTGCCCAATAGCACTTAGTTTGTTCGAGTTTTCGAGTGAGCCGCAATGCGCTAGCCCAATGGCACTCACTTTACCCACCCTTTGGGAGGGTCGGACGCGGTAGCGGCCGGGGAGGGTTGGCCGAAAGTCAACATTTGGGTGGCGAATCAAACTCCCACCCCTCCCCGCTCGTTCCTCGCGACCCTCCCAACGGGGGGGTGAAATCTAAAGTGAGTGCCATTGGGCGCTAGCCCCGAGTTTTGTAGGAGGAAACGAAACGGACATGTTCCGGCGGATGACGCATTGCCGCTTATCGTTGCAAAACAGTGAAAAGACCACACTACCGACTGCCGTATATCGTCAAGAATTGTTTTACATTTCACGTTCAATGAGGTAACTTCAGGGTTCGGATTTTATGAGAGTGTATTAGAGTTGGAATTTGATTCTCGCGGTCGCTGTGTTTCGCAACACGTCTACCAAGATTTCCCGGAAGTTCGGCAATGCTCGCAGACACGAGTACAAGACGTTTTGGCGTTTGTTTCATAAGCACCGTCGTTGTGTCGTCGCTGTTCCTGTTCACCCTCTCATGCTCTCACGAGCAAACTCCCGTGAGCGAGGGGGATCGGCTGCAAAAGTTGGGCGCGGAGTTGGGCTACGACGATTCAGGTCGCGTCGTCGTCGTTAGCCTGCAACAAGACCGCTTTACGGACGCTGAAATGGCGCTCGTGCCTGAACTTTCCCAACTGAAGGAACTCTACCTTGCCCGTTCCCAAATCACTGATAACGGGCTGCAGCACGTGAAGGAACTGACCAACCTGCGGCTGCTCGTTCTGCCTTCCGCAACGACCGATTTGGGCTTGGCGAAGCTAGAGCAACTTCCGAATCTCCGAGAACTCATGCTCGTTGATACTCAGGTCACGGATTCCGGCCTGAAACACTTGAGCGGAATCTCTAGTCTCGAACGATTGGCGTTGCCCCAACAAACCACCGATGCAGGTTTGGCACATCTGACAGAACTGCCAAACCTCGAAACACTTGATCTCAGCTTTACGGGCGTAACCGATGCACTACTCGAGCAGGTGGCAAGGTTTAGAAAACTGAAAGATCTGAAACTCTTCGGCACTCAAATCACGGATTCGGGACTGGCACACGTTTACGGGTTGTCGAAACTCAAGTCTCTCGACATTTCATTCACAAACGTCAGTGACCAAGGCGTCAGTCGGCTTCAGCAAGCTTTGCCAAACCTTGAGGTTGTGAGAACCGTTCCCAATCCCGTGGCAAGAAACAGTGAGATTTCCGTTGGCAACGGATTTCAAGGCGACGTGCATCCGTTGCTTAACGGGGAAACGCAACTCGAAGTCACGGCGCGTTGGACGCCCATTCGCGCGGGCAGAGACGAGATCGAGAAATTCGTCCCAAAAAAAGTGAGTCAATTGTTTCGGGGCCTGAAGGTCGCAAAAAAAAGTCAGACATACACCCAGCAAGACTTTTCCGCGTTCTTGCCGGAACAGATGGGCCGCGTGGGCGAGATTTGGGAACTGGATCTCGCAAAAGTCGCCGGCTTTCTCAAGCAATTTCACGGGAATCCCTCGATGCGTATTGCCGCGGCAGGCAGACGCGCTGGCCCGGACGGCGGCTTTGCAACTCTTCGAGCCGTCTCTCCGACCTATTTCGATGTTCGCTTCCGTGTGCATGCGGAATTCAAACTGTCTTCTGTCGTGTGGTACACGCCCGCGTATTTTCGCGGCAGGTTGCTGATCAACAGGGAAACGGGAACCGTCGAGTATTTTCGGTTGGGGCTGCCGCCCAAGAATTCTCTCAACGTTCATTTGACAGCGGCGAACTTACGCACTCAGTTTCGCCACATCGTGCATGTCCATCGAATGGAAATGGCCGGCGGGAACAGCAAACACGCGGATGACACACCGTGGACCGAGGCAATCGAGCCGGATGCGGCACACCGTCTGCTGGAACGCGCATTCTACCGGTTTATGGACATCGAATGGGTTCCGGTCGAGCGGGCTCTTGCACAAGCCGACGCGAGCGAAAAGCCGATCATGGCCATCGTGTTGTGGGGGGCGTTAGACAACCAAAGTTGTTGACCGAGCGGCACCGATTTGAGAGCAGGTCTGCTCTCCAAACCACAGTTCATCGAGCTTATCAACAAGAAGTTCGTAAGCACGTGGATCATCATCGACGATGCGCGCAAGCTTGCGGACAAAGGGGACCCGTTGGCGAAGACATTGGCCACCAACTTTGAGCAACCGTTGGACTTCATGTTCTTGACAAAAGATGGCGTGTTGATCAACAAGCTCAATTCGGCTCAACATCTTCATCACAATGTCCACACCGACGTCTCCCATCCCCACGCGCCAACGAAACCTGGACGATCGCACGAAGAAGTCTTTCTAAAGCATGTCATGCGCATGTTCGGGGCGGACTGATCGTCGCCCGCGATCTCCCGGGGCGTGCCCGCAATCGCCAGTATTGAGTGCCGTCGCGGCCGAGCGGCGGATGAAAATCTACGGCTTGAGAACCGTGGGCTCGCATCGGATGCGGGCAGATGGCCGACGATTGACTGGCACTCCTGGCACACGCGCTCCCTCAACCGCACGTCGGCACCGCGAGCCGTTCCTTGTTAACGACGAGCATTGGGGGCTGGCCGACTGGCAATTCGAAGAGTGGGAAGCTTCGCGTGACATTGATGGCCACTGGAGACAGCGACTAACTGATTGCGGCAGCGAGGGCGCGTCGTTAATGGCGGCCTAAATGTCGATGCGACAAATCCAATCATCTTGACAGAAAGTTAATCTTCCTGTTTCAAGATCTCATTCATCCATGACTGAATTCGTGGATGCCGGGCGTGTTCATCGTCGTGTGCTTGGCCGTACTTTTGCAATTCGATCGTCAGATTTCGAATCAGTTTTTTGTGTTTCACTTGCCCGATGAGATTCGTCAGCTCGTTGGGATCGTTCTTCAGATCAATCAGCCACGGTTGGTCGTTCGTCGAATAAACCAACTTGTACCGTTTTGTGATGACACTCAGCCACGGAGCCCTGGGTGTGCTGCGGACGAACGCGATGTCGTGCCAATCGGTTGCCTGACCGGTGAACAGCGCTGCTGCATTACGTCCGTCGACGGCGTGTTCAAACTCGATGCCCAGAAGGTCCATCGCCGTTGGCAAGAAGTCGACGCACGTCAGCGCCTCGTCAACGACTGTTCCCGGTTTGATTTTGCCGGGACAATGAATCAAGAATGGAATCCGGGCCGAGCCTTCATAGGGAACTCCTTTGTTCAAGCGACCGTGCTCACCGCACAAGTCGCCATGGTCGGACGTAAACACGATGACCGTTTGGCCGATCAGATTTCGTTTGCGCAGCGTGTCCAAGATCTGTCCGACGTTGTCGTCGATACATTTCACCATTCCGTAATAGTTTCGCATCAACTTCCTCAGTTGATTGGCCGTCACTCCGGCAGGCTGCCCCCACTTGGGTGTTTGAGCGGCGGTCTTTTTCAACGAAACGGGAATCGGCACTTTGACATCAGCGTACATTGTGTCGTACGGAGGCCTCACCGTGTTCGGCCCGTGCGGATCGGGAATGCTGACCATGTAACAAAACGGCCGTTCCGCGTTTTTCTCAATGAATTCAATGGCCTTGTCGCATAGCCAGTCGGTTGTGAATGTCTTTTCGTCAGCTCCGTTCAGGTTGTAGTTGGGACGTCCGTTTTTGGCGCGGCCGCCGATACGCGGCCCGTCATCGGTATCGACCAGCTTTTTCCAGTGCCCGCGATTGAACATGAAACGATTGTCGTCGAAACCAAACTTCCGCTTCGGAGCCCATTGCGGTTTTCCTTTTCCGTCGAGATGCCATTTCCCGGCAAAACCGGTGGCATATCCCTTTCGCCGCAGCAACTCGGCAAACGTCACGATGTTGTCGTTCAACGGGATATTATTGGTAACGACTGGTGTCTTCTGCGGATACAACCCCCGACACAAACGCCGCCCGCGACGCCGAACAAACAGGAGTCGTCGCATAAAAACTGGTGCAACGTGCGCCGTGATTGGCAATCCAGTCGATATTCGGAGTGCCGACAGTTTTGCCGCCGTAGCAATCCAACGTACTGAAGTGATGCTCGTCGGTCTGAATAATCAATAAGTTCATCGGACGCGCGTCCGATGCTTGGCAGACGCCGGCAACGGCAACCAAACCCAACAATAAAACCGGCACACATTTGATTGAGTTTCTGGTTTTGCGCATCATCGCTCTCAACAATCAAGGCTGCTGAATGGACAAATGTTGAACAGGTTACGGATTGCTCGCGGGCTTGATTCTGCGTTGCTGCAGCAACCATTTGTACAGATTGGGATTGTTGTACGTTTCAGTCCATGAATCGTGTCCGGCTTCGGGATACACGGTCAGTTTGACGTTACCGTTGGCCTTCTTGAGCGCTTCGACCATTTGTTCCGATCGTGCAGGCGGCACGCCAGTATCTTTCGCTCCGTGAAATGCCCAGACGGGAACATGAGCGAGTTGCTTGGCCCAGTATGTCTCGCCACCGCCGCAAATGGGAACGAGCGCCGCGAATCGATCGGGAGCATAAAACGCCAGCGACCATGTGCCAAAACCACCCATGCTGAGTCCCGTGCAGTAAACGCGGTCTTCATCGACTTTGTATCGGTCTGCAATGTCGTCCAGCAGCGCGGTCAATTCATGCGGCCGCCACCAGCGATTCTTCGGTGACTGCGGCGAAACAACGATGAACGGAAAATCTTTTCCTTCGGCAATCAACTTTGGTGGGCCGTGAATTTTGACAAGTTCGATGTCGTCGCCTCGTTCACCGGCCCCGTGCAGGAACAACAACAGCGGCCACTTGTCTTGCTTCTTATAGTCCGGCGGCAAGTAGAGCAGATAGTCGAGCTGAACGGGAATCGTGGTTTTCAGTCGCTGAGCTGATTGATTGTTGACAGGCCGTGAATTCGGCGCTTTGGCGAGTGCCACTTGGTCTTGTTCATTGTAGAGATTCGGTTGAAACCGGCTCGCATAAAAACCCGTGGCATTCGTCAATTCCAGATCGACGACCAGCAGTTTCTCTTCGCCGCGCGGAATGAATTCGACGAGATCGCCTTTCGGATCGATCACGCTGGATGCCGAGTTCTGCCGCTTCATCGCACGGTTCACGCTGACGAAGTAGACCGAGTTTTCCTCGGCGCGGCACTGCATTGCCTTTTCGTAGAATGACTCGCCCCATCTTGCCGGTGGTGCCGGGTCGAGGTGATCCGACCCAGTGACCTGTGGCTGAAAGACAATCTGAGCGCCGCGAACAGCAGCCCAACGCACAGTTTCGGGATACCGCCAACCTTCATGGCAAATCGAGATGCCGAACCGCACGCCGTCCACGTCGAACATCTGACGCTTGCCATCGGGCACGTAGTTTTTTGATTCACCGCCAGGAGTGATCTGATTCTTGGTCTGATGGCCAAGAACGGTTCCGTCGCGGCCAATCACAATCGCCCGGTTTTCCAGCCCGCGTTCGGTCAGCCACTCGACGCCGATGATTGCCGCAACCGTGTTGGCGCGACACGCCTTGGCAATCTGTTCGACGGCCCGTTCCATGGCTGGCTGATCGACCGGCGGTACGTCCTTGTCAGCTCCGCGAAGCCCTGGCAAGTACGTTTCCGGAAAGCAGACAATTTCAACGTGTCGCTCGCCGCACTCTTTCAGTGTCTTTGTCATCTTTACGACTGCGCCATCAATATCCTCCACTCGCCGAAGAGACGCCAAACCGACGCGAACGTGGGTGCGACCGGTCGGTTGCTTGTCGGCAAGAAGAGGCGATGCCACTCCAAACATCAAAGTTAGAAAAACCATGACGCTTCGTTTTGAGTCTTTCATAATGCTGTTTATCCCGATAAGTATTTGTTTCGTTTCAGCCGTGCGTGTTGAAATCGTGCCCTTGCCGCTGCCCTCAACGAATTACGGAGCCAACGAAAACGGCGCCTTCCTGATTTGCTGACACCCTTATTCGTTGGGCCTTTTCTTTGTCGAGGCCGCTATTTTGACGATTGCTTTTTTCGGAACGCATAGACGTTGCCGTCATCGCAGCCAACGACCAACAACCCGGCCGCGGCCGCAGGTGTCGCGTGGCTTGGGCCGCCCAGTTCAAAGTTCCAAAGCTGTTCGCCATCAAGGGTCGCCAAGACGGCTTTTCCCTGCAAAGTCGCGAAGCAGAGCTTGTCACCGAGGGCTAAGGGAGTTGCCATTGAGGCAAGTTCCGGACTGCCTTGCATGCTCACCATCCCGACCGACATCCTGGCCGAATAGGTCGTCGCCGGTGAGTCAAGTTTCCGACTTCTCTGTAGTGGTTTTGGCGTGAGCATCTTGAGGCCGCTTAGCGTAGGAGCAACTTGTTTGGGAGGCGGTCCACCCTTGCCGTTCAAGGAAACAGATGTTGCTCCGATCGTTCCATACTGGCCGAGGACGCCCGACTGAAACAGCCGGTCACCAGCGAATGCCATTCCACCATACCCATACGACGCCTCGGCGATATTGAGCCACTTGCCATCGTCCGGATCGAGCCTTACGACAAAGTACGGACTGCGAACCCAGAGTTGATTGCGGTAATATGAAACGGCCTCGATCGAAACCGGGATAAAAGATTTCCAAACGGGCTTGCCGGATTTCAAGTCAAGGCACCAAACCCAATCGGCCCAGCCGGCGGCAAAGACGCGATCGCCGTGAATCACCGGCGGAGCCTGGATGCAGAAGCTGCTGGTGCGGAAGTTCCATACCTTTCGACCGGTTCGCCGGTCGAGCGCGTAGAGATTGTGATCGTTCGCTCCGAAGACGATCAGGCCGCCCACGATCGCGGGCGACGCCTGAATCGGCCCGCCCGCCTCGAACTGCCAGACCGGCTTCCCTGTTCGCGCATCGAGCGCATAAAGAATACCATTGTCCGAACCGCAGTAAACAATGCCTCCGGCAACCGCGGGAGAACATTTCACAGGCTGGCCCGTGTCGAATTCCCAGATTTTGCGGCCTCGCTCGGCATCGACGGCGGCGATCCTGCCCGACTCCGAGCCTGTGTACACAACGCCGTCAACAATTGCCGCGGAAGTCAGCACGCGGCCCTGTGTATCGAACTTCCAGGCAAGCGGCTGCAACTTTATGCCGCGCAAACCGGCGCGCTCGGGGCCACCTCCTTGCATCGGCCAGTTCGAGCTTGTTTTCGTCTCTTGATCGCGTTCCGACAACAGCTTCGCGACAACGGCCTCTGGCACTGGTGGCGATTGGTCCTTTGCTTCCGGCGTCATTGGCTCATCGTGACCGGCGGGAGCACAGCAGTAGACCCGGCCATCACGACTGGCGAAGTAGAGACGCCCATAGGCGATCGCCGGATCACCGCACACCGTGTTGGCTGTCGGGAATCGCCAGACGGACTTGCCGGTCGACAAGTCGATGGCGTTCACGGTCCCATACTTCCCCGTGCTGCTCGGAGTATCCGCCAAACGAAAGCCGCGCAGCGATTCAAGATCCCCTGACCGCTTCGGGACGGATGTGCCGATATAGGCGTACTTGCCCGATACGGCCGGCGTGCAGCAACCGGCACTTGTGAATTTGTTGTGGAACATCCACTTTGGCTCGCCGGTCGTCCGCGACAGCGCATGGAGTTTCGGGCCCCACGGCTGATACAGAAGCAGATCTTTCGTGAAAGTGATTGGCGGGTTGTAATGGTTCGCCACGCGGGTTTTCGCCCAGATGGTATCACCCGTCTTGCAATCCAACAGATACAGCTTTTCGTCCGGGGAAGACCACATCGGGCACACCAGGACTTCGCCGTCGCAAGCCATGGGGCTCCACGAGTAAATGTTCTTTCGACGCCAGAGAACATCACCAGTTTTCGCGTCGAGTGCCGTAACGGCGCCGCGGAAGTTGTCGGGCTTTGGGCCCCGGCGCGTGTTCGCGCGCGTCGACACAAAGACGCGGCCTCCGGCAACCGTGGGACCGATCGCATACTCACCAACCTCGCGGCCAAGTTCGGTTCTCCAGACTTGCTTGCCGGTGTTGATGTCCAGAGAGCTGATTGCCGGATCTGAACCGCCTTCACTGGTGAAGACCATTCCGTCGGCAACTGGCAGTCCGCCCCGGTTGAGATCCTTGCCGCGAGGGCTCAAAGGATGTTGCCACTGCACTTTGCCGGTCTCGGCATCGAGAGCCATCACCCCCGAAGAATTCCGACGTTGCCAAAGTATCACGTGGCCATCGTGATAAGCAGGCACTGGCGCGTGCCCCAGGTATCCGATTTGTCCAATCGTTTGATCGCGATACTCCCAGTAAAAGCAGCCGTTGTCGGCGTCGAGTGCCACAATCGAATGACTATTGGCGACAGACACAAAGACCTTCCCGCCGGCCACAATAACTCCGGCGCCGGCATCTCCCGACGCATCTCCGTCCAGGCGGTACGACCACACAAGTTTCAACGGCGGCTTGACCGATTCATCGGGCGACAAACCGGTGAACCCCGAGTTTCCCTTGAGCTGCGGCCATTCATACAGACGTGTTTTTTCCGATCCGCTTGCAGCGTCGTTCAACTTGTCCTGGCCGAAACAAGCATCACCCGCAATTGACAAAAAGACCAGGACCAAAACAACAATGCAAAACTGCCGATCTCTCATCGATATTCTCCTCGATTCGCTCAAATTCGACGGTCGCCAAAAATGGGGATTCGTGCTGGCTTGCAAAACACTCATTGTGGAATGTTTTGCGCGGTGACGCGAGTGTCGTGGCACTCCGACGAACAAACATGAGCGGCAAGATTCAATGGCAGTGCCTGACAGCAACATTCGAGTGCGGTTCGTGGCGGCCGATTAAGCCAATTCTTAATCTTTACCTTGGCAACTCACTTACTTGTTTTCTTTTCAGAAACCGCTTCAACTTCTTTTGCTGCCGCCATTTCATAGAGTCGCACGATGCCGTCGTGGTTGGCAACCGCCAGAGTTTTGTTGTCGGGAGCCACGTCAACGTCAAACCCGGGAGCGCGTTGTTTGAACTTGACCATGTGGAAAGCGACCTCGTCGTTGGGAACCCAAAACCAGAGGAAACCGCCGGTACGGCTGCCGCCGGATGCGACGATGAAACCGTCTGGGTGAAAGTGTACTCCCCACGCTGTGCAGACTTCTTTCTTCTCCGGTCGCAGCTCTTTGAGAAGCTCTCCGGATTCCCAGTCGAACAACAGCACGCGCGCGTCGCCGCTGTGCGCGATGCCCTTGTCTTCGCCCGTCGCACCGGCACAGGCAAGTCGCGAACCATCCGCGTTGAATGCCATTCCTCGCACGCCGCCGACATCGACGGTGTACTTGATGCTGTAGGTGTAGAGCAGCCCGGCGTCGATCTCGCGAACGAGTTTTCCCGTCTTCACGTTCCAATGTTTGACGCGGCATTTCAAATCCGCCGAGATCAGGCTCTCGCCGTCTGGGTGAAACGCAACGTTGTAAACGTGGCAGTCGTGTCCTGTGAGTTCGTGAAGCAGCTTGCCGTCAACGGCCGACCAGACGCGGACCATGTTGTCGTTTCCCGCGCTGGCAATTAGCGAGCCATCAGGGCTGACGGATACCTCGCGAACCGATCCCTTGTGTGCTTCGAACGACAACTGTGGTTTCGGTTCATCAGCCGTCGCCGGCCAGACGATGACGCGACCGACGTAGTCACCGGTCACCAGTCGCTGGCCGTCGGGAAAGAACGACATCGCCCGCACCCAGCTCTCGTGGCCCGCCAGTTCGATGTGCGAGCCCTCGGGCGCGGAGGGAATCGGCGGATTCTTGGGTTTACGTTTGGGCGGTGGATCGGGTGGAGGCGGCAACACAGGTTCCATCGACAAGTCCCAGCGATGAACCAAATAGTCGCGCGCACCGGCAAACAGAAACTTGCCCGTTGGATCGTATCGACAGGCCAGAATGCCGCGATCGTGTTTCAACTCGGCGACAAGCCGTGTCGCGAATGGATCGGCGCCGCTCGGCTTCGGAACGAACTTGGGTTTCGTTTCTTGATCGTCTTGGTTTGCGTTGTCGTTCATGAGGAACTTCTTTTGGATGGCGCATTTGTAGCCACGCTCGCAAGAGCGTGGGCAATTCCGCGACATCCGACGCTTTGGCGAGCGTCGATACGATTTATTGCGGACACTTAACACTGCCTACGCCAGCAACTCCTTCACCGCCGAGCGTTCGGGAGTGCCGATGGGAGCTTTGTTGCCGCCGATGTCGTGCGTTCCGGTCGGATCGATCCCAACGGCTTGCATGTACGTGTGGAACATTTCCGCCACATGCACCGGACGGTCCTTGA
>CAUZVF010000051.1:0-12201 GCA_963582955.1 Planctomycetota bacterium | reverse complement strand
TCCTGCTTACGCACTTCAAAACGTCGATCCATGACGATTTCTCCTGAAGGATTCCAAACTTCAGAAGTACAAGTACCAGAATAACTTAAAGCGATGAACACGACTTTGGACAGTAAAACTAGTTGGACAGCGCCACTTTGCATGGCCAGTAGGACCTAAGTTCTTGGATGCGAGCAGGTTGCGATCCGACCCGTGGACCCAAAGTGGCGCTGCCCAACTGCCGCGCTGTCCAACTAGCCCGAATTATTCGTAACCCGAAGCGTAAGCGAGGAATTCAACAATATTTCCTCGCTGACGCTTCGGGTTACGATCAACTCCGATTTTGCGCGGTGTTTTGGGTAAGATAGTCGCAACTCCTTTTGGCCACAAGCTTTGCATCATATTTGCGTTGTTTCGTGAATAATCCGGGCTAGAGTAGGCACGAATCAGGCCGTTTGAGTTATTCAAGTCCGATATGCACAATAACAGTCCACTGGTCTACCCGTTTTTCAATATAAGTCGAACAATTACTGGAATCCAGAGTCATGACATCAGTTGCGACCCCCACCTCACGTTGCAAGATCGGAATCGCAAGTTGCGATATTACTCCGCCCGTGGGAATTTATCATCGATTCTGGGGAGCTGCGCGGCATGACGCGGCAACCGGGGTTCACCGGCCATTGGCGGCCACCGCGATCGCGCTGTGGCACGACGGCGATGCAGATTCCGGGCAACCGTTTTTGCTGGTCGCCATTGATCATTGCCTGTTTCGTCCGGTCGAGATGGACGAATTGTTAAACAAGACGGCTGCTATTGCTGACGTATCGGCCGACAGCATTCTGTTTCTGTTTTCCCACACTCATTCCGGCAGCAATGTGGCCCGCGATCGTTCCAGTCTTCCGGGTGGCGAAAAGATTGGACCGTATTTGGATTCGCTGCCCGAGATCATCGGCGGCGCGTGCCGTCAGGCCATCGGCAATCTGCAACCGGCAACGATGACATACGCGAAGACCACTTGTGACATGGGTCACGATCGAGATTTTTGGGACGAGAAAAACAATCGCTACGTCTGTGGATTTAATCCGGATGCCGAATCGGGCTTGCCGGTTCAAGTGATTCGCGTTTCCGACAGAGACAATTGCCCACTCGCAACGATTGTCAACTATCCCTGTCACGCGACCACTCTGGCGTGGGACAACACATTGATCAGTCCTGACTATATCGGAGCGTTGCGTGAAACGATCGAGTCAACAACGGGTGAACCGTGCATTTTTCTGCCGGCTCCGTGCGGAGACATCGGGCCGCGTGTTGGATTCGTCGGCGACACCGACATCGCCGATTCGAACGGCCGCCAGTTGGCGTATGCGGCATTGTCGGCACTGGAATCGATGCCGCCCGCGCAGAATGATTTCCATTATTGCGGACCCGTCCTTTCCGGAGCGACATTGGGCAAATGGGAATTCCGGCCTTTGACAGAAGAACGTCAGAACGCCGTCTCTTCATTTCGGCATCGGCAATGGAGCGAATCTCTCAAGTATCGAGACCGACTGCCGACGGTTGCCGATACGGAACACGAGTACGCTCAATTGCTCGCGGACGAAGCGGCCGCGCGGCAGGCGAACGACGACGAGGAAGCTCAGCGGTGCCGGGCACTGGCCGAACGCAAGCACCGGCTGCTCGACCGCATTCGTCCGCTTCCACAGGAAGACACCTATCCGTTTCGAATCGATGCGTGGCAGATCGGCGATGCGTTCTGGGTCGCTGTTGAGGGCGAACCTTACTTTGATCTGCAAGAAAAGCTGACGTCGCGGTTTTCCGATCAGACAATCATCGTCATTCCCCTGGCGAATGGCTCGCGATGCAGCTATCTGCCAACCGCCGAAGCCTTTGACAAGCCGTTGTATCAAGTTGATGTGGCTCTGTTGGCCGCGAGTAGCCTGGAACTGGTTACCAACGCAATCGAGACACAGATCGCGGGCTGGTTGGAGGTTGATCGTCCGAGCCCCGGCTGATACGATCAATCGAGACTTTGGTGGCGACGTATTCTTGGTTTTCTTGGCACGGGCTGAAAAGCCTCAACCCCACGGAACATTGACGATCTGATTCTGCGCGACGTTGCGCAAGTTCAAGGCCTGCTTGATCTCAAATGGCAGCGACAGACGATCCAACTCTTTGGACGAAGAAGCACTTACTGGGACTTGAAGACCTGAGTGCTGACGAGATCACGTTGATTCTGGATCAGGCGGCCGAATTCAAGCGGCTCGGCGAACAAGGCGAAACAAAACTCGGCACGTTGGCGGGCACGGTTGTTGCCAACTTGTTTTTCGAAGCGTCGACACGCACGCGCACCAGCTTCAGTTTGGCGGCGAAGCGGCTGAGTGCCGATACGATCGATTTCACGTCGTCGGGTAGCAGCCTGGTCAAAGGCGAGACGTTCATTGACACGGCGCGAAACATCGAAGCCATGGGAGCCAACCAGGTCGTCGTGCGGCACAAGACACCGGGGGCTCCGCACTTGTTGGCGAAACACATCGATGTCAGCGTCTTGAATGCGGGCGACGGAACCCACGAGCATCCGACGCAAGCTCTGCTCGATATCTTTACGATTCGCGAGCGGCTTGGCACGCTTGAGGGAATCACCGTCACATTGGTTGGCGACATTCTGCACAGCCGCGTTGCCCGGTCGAACATCTGGGGGCTGACGAAATTGGGAGCCCGCGTGATTGTGTGCGGCCCTTCGACTTTGATCCCTCCGCACATCGAACGCATGGGCGTTGAAGTCTCCCACAGTTTGGACGAGGTGCTGGGAGAAACCGACTGCATCAACCTGCTGCGAATTCAGTTCGAGCGTCAGCGCGGCGCGTTCTTCCCTTCAATCCGTGAGTATGCTCATCTGTTTGGAATGAACGGAGAACGCATTCGGCGTGCGAAGAAAGACGTTGTCATACTGGCTCCCGGACCAATCAATCGCGGAGTCGAACTGACTCCCGATGTTGCCGACGGCCCACACTCGGTGATTCTGGATCAAGTGACCAACGGGCTGCTGATTCGCATGGCGTGTCTTTACCTGTTGCACAATGTCCAAAAAACTCAGCCCAAAGCGGAGGCAGCTCGATGAGCACGATGCTGATCCGCGGCGGACGCGTGATCGATCCCAGCCAGGACATTGACCGCACCGCCAATTTGATGGTCCACGACGGCCGCATCGCGGGCATCGACGAAGGCACGTCGGTCGCCGACACCGTCATCGACGCCACGGGTTTGATTGTTGCTCCGGGTTTAATCGACACGCACGTTTCGTTGCGTGAACCGGGCGACGAAAAGGATGAAACGACAGCATCGGGGACCGCGGCCGCGCTAGCGGGCGGATTCACGAGCATCGCCTGCATGCCCGATTGCACGCCCGTCGTCGACAACCGCGCGGCGGCCGAGTTTATCCAATTGCAATCCGAACGTGCCGGTAACTGCAACGTGTTTCCGTTGGGAGCCGTGACCAAAGAAAACGCCGGCAAAGAATTGGCGGAAATCGGCCAACTGGTTGAAGGCGGCGCTGCGGCGTTCACCGACGGCAAACGGCCAATCGTGAATGCCGAAGTCATGCGGCGTGCGTTGGAATACACGCGGATGTTTAACCGCCCGATTCTGAATCATCCACAGGTCCCCGAATTGGTCGAACGCGGAGTCATGCACGAGGGCGTGTTCTCGACGCTGCTCGGACTGCCGGGAATGCCGGCCGCCGCCGAAGAAATCATGGTCGGCCGGGACGTCGCTTTGGCCGAGTTGACCGGCGGACGCGTTCACCTAATGTGCATTTCGACAATCGGAGCCGTCGACCGTATCCGCCGCGCGAAAGAACGCGGAGTTCACGTCACGGCCGAAGTGACGCCGCATCACCTGACGTTGACCGATGCGGAACTGCAATCGTTCGATTCAAACTGCAAGGTCGACCCGCCGCTACGCAGCCAAGATCATATCGATGCGTTGCTTGAAGGCCTGAAAGACGGAACGATCGACGTCATTTGTTCCGACCATCAGCCCTACGCATCGGAAAAAAAAGACCGCGAACTCGATTTGGTCCCCTTTGGAATCGTCGGTTTGGAAACACTCTTACCGCTGTGTGTCCGCAGCTTGATTGAGCCTGGACACCTGACGTGGCCGCAACTGTTGGCGAAATTGACGACCGGGCCGGCTGGAGTTCTCGGCATCCAGAAAGGAACACTCCAACCCGGCGCCGACGCGGACATCACGTTAATTGATCCCGACAAACAATGGACGATCGATTCGTCCGCGTTTCTCTCCAAGAGCCGCAACACTCCGTTTCACGGATGGCCGGTTCGCGGACGGGCAGACACCGTCATCGTCGGCGGACAAATTCGGCACAGCGCGCAACAGCCAGTGACTTCGCATGGCTGATCCATTTCTTCTCATCGACGGCTACAACTTAATGCATGCCGTGGGATTTGCCCGATCGCGTTATTCTCAGGGCCAATTGGAACAAGCCCGAAATCGGCTGCTGAAGTTTTTGCTGGTTCATCTGCGTGATCCGGAACTCCCACGAACGACGGTCGTCTTCGATGCTGGGAACGCACCGCCGGGACTTCCGCCACGCTCGAATCTGCATGGCATGGAAATCATCTTCGCGCGGCCGGGCGGCGACGCGGATACTCTGATCGAAGAATTCATCTCCACTCATTCAGCGCCCCGTCAGTTGCGGATCGTGTCGAGCGACCACCGCCTGCAAAAAGCCGCTCGACGTCGCAAGTCGAAATTCGTTGACAGCGAGCAATTCGTCGCGGAGCTGAAACGCCGGCTCTCGGCGAGCGACAACGATTCGCAAGCATCCGCAAACGAAGCGGCGCAAGCCAAACGCTCTGAGGTAATCTCGCAATCCGAACTAAACCAATGGCTGGCCGAGTTCGGTGAGATTCCCGAAGCCGCGGATTTGAATACAGGCATCAGCCGCTTGCAATCGGAAGTCGACAAACTTCAATCTGAGATCGATGACCTTCTTGAGCAGGACAACCCGTAGTTCCGAGTACTGTCCGAACAGCAGGGGTCTGATTGCGGCGCCGAACTCTGCGGCCCGTGACTTGTTGGCCGCGAGCGTATGCAGGGTCAGCTTTGCGCGAATGGTGGGATTCGATGATGGTTGCTTCGTTGGTTGAAGCAGAGCTTCGATGACGTGCGTTCCCAAGCTCCGCTAGCGGAGCTTGGCACGTCGTGCACAAACAGTCGTGCGCGTGAACCCAATTGCGCGAAGCCGAGCTTCTCTCGAGTGCCACTCAACGCGGGTAACGATCAGCGTTTAGTTGAGAAATCGTCCGTGTTTTCACGATGCGGCATGGTGCCGTCAGTTTCCATTCCTTAAGACTCGGTCCCAGTCCTAAGAGACATAGCGATGCGCTGGTGATTGCCAACGGCAGTACAATGATGGGCGAAAACTGAAACAGGACGCCAAGACCGAGGATGCTTCCCCAAAAACACGCCACTGCGAGTGCCGGCGACACGAATGCCACATCGTATTTCGGGATGATCCACTGGCCGGTCCGCAAGCGGCCCCACAGACTGATCGGCGGCCGATGATTGGCACAATACGCTGCAATTCGGGCAAACACAGCAATACCGAAAAAAATAAACAGCAAGGGACTTATTTCAAGTGAATCGGCCAGAACGGTTTGCGCGGATTGGCCCGTTTCCCGAAGCTCAAAAATATGCGCACACATGCCTAAGATCGCGCACATCCACCATCCTATGATCGCACTGACAATTGTCGAATGCCGAAGGGGAATTGAGACGCATTGATCATCGGGGCCGATGCCGTCATGCGGCCAACCAAGCAGTTTCTGGTTGCTTTGCTTCGATGTTGTCAAGGGCATCGACCATTCCACGTTTTGGTCAGGCCAAAGTTCGTCATGTGGCATTTGTTTCAGAGCCGTCTTGATTCCGTACGCGGCCACGCAATACAGCAAGAATGCAACCAAGGAACTTGCAACAATGTTGGGGATCAGCAGGACGACGAGTCCCAATCCAAATGCGATCAAATAACAGTAATTCCACAATTTCGCCTTCCCCAGTGAAATCGCGGCACAAGTCAAATAACCAAACAGCAAAAACATTGGCAGCCAAAGCGGACTGAACGCCGCCTGATGCCAGCCGAGCAACATCAAGACTGAAACGACCACGACATCTTGCAACTTCAGTTCGACAGGCCGTGGCAGATCGGCGGCCGTGCCGTCCCACGGCGTTGTGGCCAACCATTGGCGATAATCGCGTGAGAAACATGGATGAAAGGAACAACAACGACTAATTCCGTACACAAACGCGGCAACGGCCAACAAAGCGTCTCTGGGGATCGCGATTTATCCGACTTCGCTGGATAAGTTCCAGACGAAGAGGACAACGGCCTCAGCCGCCATGTAGCCGATGGAGAAGATTACGATTGTCCAGACAGGCGGACTGACAACTCGAAACCATTGTCTCATGTTTGCGTCTCGCACAGATATTCTTGCAGATTCACCATTGTTTCAGGATGGATCAATTCCTGCATTACCTCGTCAAGCGTGTTGCCCGATGTCGTCTGATGGCGAAGCTCGTCCATGCTGCCGTCGGCGACAATTTGCCCGTCACGCAACATGACAATTCGATCGGCGACTTCTTGAACGAGTTCCGGGACGGGAGTCGTGATGACAACTAACGCGCCGTCAGATGCGCGATGACGCAGAACTTGCTTCAGAGCGAGAATTCCGGCCGGATCAAGTCCTCCCGTAAAGGCTTCGTCAATCAGCAATACCGGCGTTTCGGTGATCAAGACCGAACTCAAGCCAATCTTGTGCTTTTGACCGTTCGAATAACTGCTGATCGGCCAATCGCCTTCGTCGTGGAGTCCGAACAGTTTCAGCAGCCGTTCGCCGTGAGACATCACGCGTTCGTCATCAATTCCGTAAAGCCGGCCGACGGCGAACAGGAATTCGCGGCCTGTTCTGCTCTCGGGAAACCACGGATCGTCCGGCAAATACGAAACGCGTTTCCGAATTGCGAGTTCGTCGTCAATCGAGTCCCGTCGTCGCAGGCCATCGATCTCGACAAATCCCTTTTGAGGCGAGAGAACTCCGGCGATTACCGCAAGAAGAGTTGATTTGCCCATTCCGTTGGGACCAAGAATCGCCACCAATTCCCCGGCGCGTAGATGGAGCGACACATCTTGCAGGACCGGCCGCACGCCGTAGTGCTGAGTCACATTGTTGACATCAATCATCGCGGTCGCATCTCACTAAACAGGATATTTCAGGTGAGCGGCGGACGTGAGTCCGCTGGCGTCGGTGTAGACGTGTGTTGCCAGTAAGCTTACGCATACCTCTCGCCGTTTATTTTTCACGTTTAAGTTAGTCGCTAAACGCAATCGGAACGGAATGGTTCATCCGATTTCAGTGCGAGTCGGCAGAAAACGTGGTTTGCTTCTCGAATCAATCGAATGGGACGTTTGTTGCCTTCGAGATTTCCCGCAAGTCGTCGACGACGGGCATGACGAGCGGGATGCCTGCGGTGCGGCGAGTCTGTTCGGCTTCGCGTTCGGGATCGCCGGGAATCAGCGGGCCGTCAGTTCCCGGAGCGGGTTTTGTGGCGCGGAAGGTGCGGATCCAGTCGTCGACTTGGCACTTGAATTCGTCGACGTCGATGAAAGCGTCAATCCGCATCGCTCCGAAAAAGTGTCCGAGACCTTTGCCGACTTCCCGCACGGGGTCGGCGTGCGACAGAGTGAATGGCGGAGTGAATGGTCCCCAGTTGCCGCCGCCGAGCGGTCCGCACAACAGGTCGACCATCGCCGAAAGGCAATATCCTTTGTGGCCGCCGCGTTGGCGTTCTGATCCCAACGGCAACATGGCGCCGCCGTCGACCATCTCTTGCGGATCATTCGTCGGATTGCCGTCGGAATCCATGACCCAGCCTTCGGGAAGTTGCTCGTTACGTCGCAATGCCATCTCGATCTTCCCGAACGCGGCGGCCGGAGTGGCCATGTCGATGACGATTGGCGGTTCCTCTTTTCCCGGAAACGCGATCGCGATGGGATTCGTGCCCAGCATCCGTTCGGCTCCCCACAGCGGAGCCACAATGCGGGTCGTGTTGGTCATCGACCAGCCAATCTGGTCGCGTTTCAACGCCTCGATAACATAATACCCGGCGATGCCATAGTGATTCGTGTTGCGGACGCTGACCCAGCCCGTACCAGCTTCGTCGGCTTTGTCCATCGCAATCCGGTTGGCTTTCGGAGCGACGACCAATCCCAGTCCGTTGTCGCCGTCGACGGTTGCCGTGCTGATGGTTTCGCGGACGATTGACACATTGGCCTTGGGATTAATCCGGCCGGCGTTCAGCATTTGCCAATAAGAATGCAGCCGGGCGATTCCGTGCGAATCGATGCCGCGCAGATCACTCAGAGCCAAAACGTCGGCAGCCTCGTGTGCCTCATCGGCCGGAACGCCGAAATGATGAAAGACCCGTGACACAAACTCGTGAAGTTGTTCGATGGGAAACGTCTGAGTTTCGACCGACATTTTGGGACTCCGCACGGTCAAATCTTGAGGATGGTCTCATAGAGACCACGCTCATGACCGCAATTCGTGATCGGAATGAGTATTTTCAATCCGGCTCGCCAATTTCTCGACAATCAGTTTTCCGATATTCAGCGACGACGTCGCCGCCGGAGACGGCGCATTGCAAACGTTGATCACATTATCTGATTCGTAAATCAAGAAATCGTCGACCAACTTGCCGTCACGCCGCAATGCCTGCGCGCGGATTCCCGCAGGAGCCACTTCCAAATGTTCGCCGCGGATCTCGGGCAATAACCGTTGCAGAGCTTTGACGAAAGCATTCTTGCTGAACGACCGCCACATTTCTCCCATGCCGATCCGCCAGTGCTTGGCCGCCATCCGCAGGAACCCCGAATAAGTCAGCGATTCGAAAAGGTCCGCCAGATTGATATCGCGTTTCGTGTAACCCTCGCGAGCGAAAGCCAACACGGCATTCGGCCCGCATTCAACTCCGCCTTTAATCATCTTCGTGAAGTGTACGCCCAGGAAAGGGAACTTCGGATCGGGAACGGGATAGATCAGCGTCCGGCACAAGTGCTGCGCATCGGGTTTCAGTTCAAAGTACTCGCCGCGGAATGGGACGATCAGCGAGTCGGGCTTTTCGCCGCTCATCTTCGCCACGCGGTCACTTTGCAGCCCGCTGCAGTTGATGACAAATCGGGCCTCGACGTCATTGGCCGTGTTCGCGACGACGACCCGTCCGTTGTCGAGTTGCATTCCGTTGACTCTGGCGTTCGTCAAGATTTGCCCACCGCGCTCGGTGACCAGTTCGCCCAGCCGCTCGCACACCTGTTTGTAATCGACAATTCCGGCTTCCGGCACATGGATGGCTTTGATACCGGCCGCATGCGGCTCGATTTCGCGAAGCCGTTCGCGGCCGATCATCTCGCATTTCACACCGTTGGCCTGCCCTCGTTCGAGAATCTTGTCGAGGTTGGGAAGCTCGGATTCATCGATTGCAACAATCACCTTGCCGCACAATTCGTACGGGACGCCTTCCTGCTCGCAGAATTCCTGCATGGCGAGTTTGCCCGTGCGGCAATTCGTCGCCCGCAATGAACCGGGACGATAGTAAACGCCGGAATGGAGCACTCCCGAGTTGCGCCCGGTTTGATGTTGTGCCAGCCCCGATTCCTTTTCGAGAATCGTGATCGCAAGATCGGGATACCGTTCGTTCAAACGATAAGCCGTGGCGAGCCCAACAATGCCAGCTCCGATAATAACGACGTCGGTGTTTTGCATAGGAACAATCGAGTGAAACTTAACTCGGTGGGAACAGGTTCCACGCCTGGAATCCGCCGAAACCGGTTGCGTAGAGATGCCTTCCGCTTGCGTCGAGAGAAAATCGTTGAATGTGCCCTTTCGGCTTCACTTTGTGGATCGGCTTGGACTTCTTTTGGTCCCAGAAACCCAGAACTCCGCCACCGTCGCCGCCGCCCGCGGCGATCAATAACGGTTCACTCGGATGATACATGACATGATTCAAAACGGCTTTGTGGCTATCGTCGCCAGTGTAAAGACGTTTCGCCGCTTTCCAATCCCAAATTTCTATCCGGCACGGACCGACAAATCCATCAACGTTGGTGACCTGGCCGATGCCGCCGATGACCAATCGAGAACCGTCGGGCGAAAAGCACAGGCTACGGATGCCTCCGATCGAACGAACTCGTTTCTTGGAATCGTACGTGTAAAACGTCGGAGCTTTCAGCCGGTTGATCAATTTTCCCGATTCGACGTCCCACACGCAAACTTCACCGATCCGATCGGCGCTGGCAAGCAACTTGGCATCGGGTGTCGCTGCCACGGCATACAAAGCCGTCGCGTATCCTTGCGGAGTTTGCTTCTGGTGACCGTCGAACGTTTGCACTAACTCGCCGGTTTCGGCGTTCCAGATTTTGACAAGCATGTCGTCGCCGACGCTGGCCAGCAGGTTGCCACCTGGCAATATCGTGATATCGCGGACCCAACCGTCGTGCGCGTCGACGGCCCGCAGCTTCTCACCACTCTCGGCATTCGTCCAAATCAGCCGACGGTCAAACCCGCCGGAAACGACGATGCCATCGATCAAGACAAGTGACGACACATAACTGTCGTGATTCGACCAGCATTTCTTCGCGGCAGGTTTGTCCGCATTCAGATCGACACGATGCACCGCGTAGTCGGTGCCGGCTCCATAGAGAACAGCGTTGCCTCGATCATGCGCCAGCGCGAACAGAATACCGGGAACTTCGTAGTTCGCGGCGAGTTGCGCCTTCCGAGGATCGAATTCTGGAGTTTTGCTCACGCGACACCTATGCCAAGATTGCTTTAATCGGCCGCGAATCCTCTTTGGATAACGGCACGGGACGCGGCCCAACTTGATAGTGCTTATCGGGATCAATGCCGACGGCTTGATAGATCGTCGCGGCCACGTCGCTGGCGTTGGCTTCTCCTTCGGTGACTGTTTTGCCGTCATCGTCGGTTTTGCCGTGAATCGTACCGGCCTTGATACCACAGCCGGCAAACGCACAAGACCATGCCGCCGCGTAGTGGTCTCGGCCGACATCTTTGTTGATCTTTGGCGTGCGGCCGAACTCCGACAAGATGATGATCAGTGTCGAGCTGAGCAGACCGCGTTCGTCGAGATCAGTGAGCAGCGTACTCATCACGTTGTCGAAATCAGGGACCAATTCCCGGTGACTCTCGAAATTGTCGTGATGGCTGTCCCAGAAACCTCGAGCAACCTTGACCATCGGTACGCCGGCTTCCAACAATCGCCGCGCCAGTAACGCCTGCTGGCCAAATTCCGTCGGCCCGTACCGCTCCCGCACGGCGGCGGGTTCTTTTTCCAAGTCGAACAAATGGTCCGATTGCATTAGCCCCCGCACTTTCGCGTAGGCAGCGTTGTAGCCCCTCACTAATTCCGACCCCGCGCGTTTGCGAGCAAATTTCTTGCTCAGCAATTCGCGCAACTGTTCGCGTTCACGATGTTGGCTCTTGGACAGATCTTTCGCCAAGTCGATATTTTGGGGACGCAAAGAATCTTCCAACAACAAGGGTGCATACCGGCTGCCGAGAAATCCCGTGGATGGACGACGCCGGCCTTCCGTCGATAGGAACATCGAAACGTAATCGGGTAACGCGCTGTCGCGCACGGCGAGTTCTTTGGCCAGAACCACACCGATTTCTGGGTAGTCGAGTGCCGGTTCTTTGGGACGTCCCGTGCTGATTAAGTCGGCGGCAATGGCATGAGCGGTGATCTCGGTATTGAGCGAGCGCACCACCGCCAGTTTGTCGGTCAACCGAGCCAGTTTCGGCATCAACTCGCACACGTGATAGCCGGGAATCGTCGTCGGGATCGAGCGGAATGGACCGCCAGTTTCTCGCTTGGGTTTGGGATCCCAAGTCTCAAATTGGCTCGAACCCCCAGCCAGCCAAACGAACAACACTCGTTTTTGTCGTTGTTTCAATTCCTTCGCCGCGGTTTCACCGCCCGATACGGCAAGGCCGTCGAATGCAAGCCCCGCGCCACCAACGACCAGTGATCCTTGCAAAAACATGCGACGATGGAATTGATGATCCCCAGAACCACGCGTTGATGAAGAAGATGACTGATTCATCCGGAAATATCCAAGATTCAATTACCTAGCGC
>CAUZVF010000050.1:0-12208 GCA_963582955.1 Planctomycetota bacterium | reverse complement strand
GCTGAAGTCGAAAAGAAAACCCGCGGCAGCGGAGCGGAAGTGATCAAGAAAAAAGGCGGAGCGGGATTTGCCGTCGGTGTGTCGATTGCCGATGTCGTCCACAGTATTGCTCTGGACCAGCGTCGCATCTTGCCGGTATCGTCGCTGCAGGATGGAGCTTACGGTATCCGCGACGTGTGCCTGTCGGTCCCCACGGTTGTCGGACGTGCCGGCGTGTTACAACATGTCGAGATTGAACTTTGGCCCAAGGAACGCATGGGGATGGCGAATTCCGCAAAGGTTCTTCGTGAAACACTCGACAAAGTCGTGGGTTGATTCGATCCATGGAAGACGACTGGGACGAAAACGATTGGCCCGAAGATGACGGCATTAACGATGTCGTTCCCTGTGGATTCTGCGGCGAGGACGTCTACGAAGACGCCGAGCAATGTCCCTCGTGCGGAAACTATATTGTCGCGGACACCAGTGTGTGGAGTGGCAAATCGCCAATCTGGATTTTGCTGGGATTGGTCGGCATCATTGCCACCATCGTCGCGCTGTCGGGGCTCTGACCACGCATTCTCCCGCCACCTTGTGCCTTTGTTGGGATTTCTGAACGATATACCGTTGGCGGGCAAGAATGACTTGCTTAAACAACAGAATTTGACATTTTCAATCGCGTGAATTATCGCATGATCGGTAGCGACCTTGGACTCCGGCACGAACCGTTGACCTCTTTGTTCTCTCGTCCGCCGCGAGTGGAGGACTGGGAATCGTACGTGCTGAGAGACGATCAAATTCGACACTTTCAACGAAACGGTTATGTCAGTGGCATTCGTCTGTTAAGTGACGTCCAGATCGAAGTCTTACGTTCGGAACTTGCCGAGATGGCCGAACCGAATCACGAAGGCCGCGAGTTCTTCTACGAATATCACAGCAATGAGTCGAGTAACGCCGAGACGACTCTGTTTCACGCTCTGGGTGCGTGGCGCGTTCGGCCGGCATTTCATGATGTCGTGTGGAATCCCGCGTTTCTAATGGCCGCCTACCAACTGCTGGGAAAAGGATTTCGTCTGTTCCACGACCAGTTATTCAGCAAGCCCGCGAAACACGGTGGTGTCGTCGCTTGGCACCAGGATTACTCATATTGGACATGGACGAAACCGATGGCGCATCTGACTTGTTGGATTGCGCTGGACGACGCCGATACTGAAAACGGTTGCCTGCACTACATACCCGGCAGTCATCGCTGGGGCCTGGTCAAAAAGCCCGGCCTGGCCGGAGACATGGATGCCGTTCGTGAAGTCTTGACGCCGGAACAGGCCGACGACTTCGACCGTAAGGTGCCCGTCACTTTAAAGAAAGGCGAGGCGAGTTTCCACCACCCATTGATGATGCACGGGTCGTATGAAAACCGATCTGACCGGCAACGTCGCGCCACCGTGATCAATATATTCGCCGACGGAGTCGTCTCGGATATCGACCCTGGTTCGCTCGCCGACTTCGACTCGTATCCCGTCATTCCACGCGGAGAAAAAATGAACGGCGACTACTATCCGCTGCTACTCGACCCGCGGAAACAATTCGGCGACTTTGTCGAGAGCATTCAAACATTGGATAACCTGTAACGGCAGTGATTCTGTCATTCTCGATTCATCGGCGCTATGTCATGCGCAAATTGGCCCTGCTGGCGAGACTTACTGGCTCTGTCGTACTTGGGACCCGCCGATCAATCAGTGCCGTTGTTCGAGAACAAGAACGATGCGTCCAGTTGTTGATCCGCCGGTGGTAGGTCTCGTGCAATTTCCAGCAATTTCGCGTTATCCGCGAAAAAACATTGACGGCGTTTCCGCATGCGGATAGCATCCACGCAAGCTGATTGTTGCAGGATGGCTTATTGCGCAATCGTGCGTGTGCCATGCTCGCAGAAAGTGGAAAGGGAGTTTCCTGGCGGACTTGCAGTCGAGTCGGCCGTCATCTCGCAAATTCGCACATTTTGGGCTCGGTCACGGGATGTGACGCCAAATGTTGTTTCGGCAATCTGGCCGTTCTCTGGTCGTTCACACTCCCGCCAAGCTGAATTTGTTTTTAGAGGTACTGGGGAAGAGACCGGATGGATTTCATGAGCTGGAAACGCTCATGGTTTCCGTTGGTCTGTACGACACACTGAGTTTCACGGAGGAACCCAACAGGACAATCCAACTGCGTTGTTTCGACGCCGGTTACACCAGCAGAACTGACGTTACCGACGATTACACAATCCCGGGCGGCCGAAACAATCTCGTCGTACAGGCGGCGCAGCTATTGCGTGAGCAAACAGGCGTTGATCGCGGCATCCACATCGATTTGGTCAAACGAATCCCCGTGGCGTCGGGACTGGCGGGAGGCTCGAGTGACGCGGCTGCAACACTGGCGGCGCTGAACCGCTTATGGGACTTGAAGTTGACAACTGTCGAACTTCAAGATTTGGCATCGCGACTCGGTAGTGATGTCGGTTTCTTTCTGGCACCGATGGCTGCGGCGGTCTGTCGAGGACGCGGCGAGAGGATCGAACCGATCCAATTGTCGCGTTGTCTCAACTTTGTGATCGCCCGCCCGCGAACCGGCCTCTCGACAGCGACCGTCTATCGGCATTGTCGGCCCAGCGAAAATCCCCTCCGGGCCGACGATCTGATTGACTCGCTGAATAATGCGTCGCTGGCTTGTGCCGCCGGTCTTCTATGCAACTCGTTGCAAACCCCAGCCGAAGAATTAAACCACGAGGTGAAACAACTCAAGTCCTATTTTTCCAGTCAATCGGTTCTCGGTCACATGATGAGCGGAAGCGGAACTGCCTATTTTGGATTGTGTGCCAATCGGCGCCAGGCGGAATCCGTGGCGGCTCGTCTGCGGGCAAAGCGCGTCGGACGCGTGTACGTGGCTCAAAGCCGGCCATGATGATCAGCTAAGAAGGAGTAATGCTGTGGAAATCACCGAGGTTCGCATCAAGCTGATGGATGACCCACACGAACGGCTTCAAGGATTCTGTTCGATCACATTCGATGGATGCTTTGTGATCCGCGACTTGAAGATCATTCAGGGAACGAAAGGACCGTTTGTGGCAATGCCCAGCCGCAAATTGACTGACCGCTGCCCGAAATGTAACACCAAGAATCACCTGCGGGCGATGTGCTGCAACCAATGCGGAACCCATCTAAAAGAAGACCGTGCCATCAAAGACGATGATGGCCGAGCAAAACTGTATGCCGATATCGCTCACCCAATCAATTCGCAGTGCCGGGATATGATTCAGCGATCCGTGCTGAAGTCATACGACGAGGAACTGGTCCGAGCACGCTCTGACAACTACATCTGTCGCTACGATGATTACGGCGAGGAAAACTACGCGGCACTCGCCGACGGTTATGAAGAACCGGCGCAGGTCACGATTCATCGGGACGGTGACAAATCGCACCGCATCGAACCGGCTGCGGCCAGCCAACCGAATCCTCCGCATCACGAATCGCCGGACGAGAGCCCAAAAGAAGCGACGACAACAAATCAACGAGAAACCTTTGCCGACGACGGTTTCGGCGCCGGAGTCGTGTGAGAAGGACGGCTAATCAAAGTACTCGACCGCATTGCGGAACAGCTTGACGCCCTCCCCCTCCCCTTCGCCGTTCAGCCCACGACGCGTCCAATTGGGATGCTGTGTGGCGTGGATGAACCGTTCCGGATGCGGCATCAAACCCAGGACACGTCCTGTCGGATCGCTGACGCCGGCGATGTTGGCAACCGAACCGTTGGGATTCGCCGGGCTTGAACAACCGCCGGATTCCATGCCATCCCGAGCACTTGTCGTCGAGCCGTTTCGTGACTGGTAGCACAACGCAATCTGCGACGACTCTCGCCATTGGCTCAAGATAGCCTCATCGCGCGTGACGAATTTGCCCTCGGCATGCGCGACCGGCAGTTCGATCTCGTCGATCCCTCGCAAAAAGACGCTGCGTTCCGATTCGATTCGCAAGTTGACCCATCGGGCGGTGTATTTGCCGTTGTTGTTCCAAGTCAAGGTGGCTGCCGGCTCACGATCCGCGGCCGGAGGCCATTCGGTTGCGCCGCCCGGTAGAATTCCAGACTTCAGCAGGACCTGGAATCCATTACAAATGCCGAGGACCAGCTTGTCGGCCTGCAAGAACTCGCCGATGACGTCGCCGAGATGCCCGCGCAGTTGGTTGGCAAAAATGACGCCGGCACCGATGTCGTCTCCGTAACTGAATCCACCCGGAATGCACAGAATCTGATACGACGATAACAAATCAGGCTTTTCCAGCAGCCGAAACAGATGTACGCGATCCGCTTCTGCTCCGCAAGATTGAAACGCGAAAGCCGTTTCATCGTCACAATTTGTGCCAGGTGCCCTAAGAACACACGCCGTTGGAGTTGGCATTGCTTCTGCCTGTCTTGAATTCCGCAGCTGGAAACTATCTCTCAAGATGCTATTAACCAACCCTGAATTGTTCCAGAGTCGTTCCAAAGGCAGCGGCCAGACATTCGCGTTCGGTCATCCCAATTGGAATTTCTTGCCAAGTTTCAATGTCCGTTCGGCCTTCGCATACCAGCCTTGCGGCGCGTGGTCGGACGTGTGCAGGTAGCACTGCACACGGACCTTGCTGCTGCCCTCGGTGAATGTGAATAGCCGGCTCATTGGGAGCGTTGTCAGCCGGGCGTGGTGCTTCGCCAGCGCCGCACAATTGACGAAATTGATGCCCCATTTGCGTTCGATATGTGTCCGGCCACCTTTGTCGTCATCGGGATGCGAATGCGTATGCCCGCCCAACCACAGGTCGATCGCGTTTTCGTGCGCCGTCAGATAATGTTCAAACGCCTGAGCGTCCGGCTTGCGTTTGACGAAGTACAGGTACGAAGCTCCCTTTGGTCCTCCCTGCGGAAAGTAGCCGTGATAATACGACCGGAACTTTCCATTCGCCAACTTTTTGAAACCTTCAAACTCGCCCGATGCGAACGTCGTCTCTTTCAACATATGATGATGAGCCGAAACGATAATCGAATCGGGATTACTTTCGACATTCTGCTTCCACCAATCGAACGTGTCGCCCGTCACGGCTCCGGCCGGATAACCGCCCCGTTTTCCTCGCCCGACAGGCGGGCCGCCATCGTTTCGATCCGACATCATCAGAAACAGTAAGTTGCCGACTCGGAACGAGTATCGTTCCCACGTGCCGTCGATGGGAAAACGCCGGCGTTTCGGATCAACTCCTGAAAACTCGGGATGTTTCCCATCGGGATCAACCCATTTTTGGAACCAACCCATTGACAGTTCGTCCGGGCCACTGGCGTCATGGTTGCCGGCAATGTTGTAGAAGTCTTCGCGCCGATGTTTCTTTGCGGCGGCGAATTGCCGCACGACTTCACGGCCTTCTTCATCGTCGGGAGTCGTCTGGGTTCCCGACAAATCGCCCAGATGGACCGCGATATCCCAGTCAAACGGCGGACCGTCCTGGTTACCGCCGCTTTCGGAATGCCGGATGGCTTCGGCCAGGCTCTCGCGTTTGCCGACTCGTTTGTCCGTGCCGACATGCGAGCAGCCCATCGCCCAGACGTGAAAAACTCGTGGGCGATTTTCGTCGTCGGCTTTCAGCGACGGCGAGAGAGTCGCCGCTGCCGCCGCACCACCAACCGAGGATCCGAGGAATTGTCGTCGATCCATTTTAGTCAACCAGCCTTGTGCTTGAACAAACGTGGCAATTTGGATTTCGCTGTAATCCACGTCGGCGAAATGTCATTTCCCGCAGATCGCAAGTCAACAGTGTGCCGCACAACGGCTCGCCAAAACCAGCCAGCACTTTGATGGCTTCCATCGCGCCCAGACAGCCGATCGCTCCCGAGACGGCCCCGAAAACGGGGAACTCACGTTTCCATTCCGGCGGGTCTTCCGGATAGAGACACGCCAGACACGGGGTCACACCAGGAATAATCGTCGTCAACTGAGCTTCCAGGTCATACATCGCACATTCGACCAACGGCTTGTTTTGCCGCACGGCTTGCAGGTTCATCTGATAGCGTTCGTTGAACAACGGAGCACAGTCGACGATTAAGTCGACCTGTTCGATGATGCGAGCGGCGTTTTTTTCACCGATATTTTCGTTGTAAACAATGACTTCAAGCCTGGGGTTCAATTCCTTCAGTCTCCGTTTGGCCGATTCGACTCGCGGTTTGCCCAACCAGTCGTGCGTCATCAACAACTGCCGGTTCAAGTCACTGGGCTTCACGTTTCCTGCATGAGCCAACACGAGCCGCCCGATCCCGGCCGCCGCAAGTTCATAAGCCACAACACTGCCGAGTCCACCGCACCGGGATACGAGCACCGTCGAATTCTTTAGTTTCTCTTGACCCGCCTCGCCAAAATCCGGCACCCACATCTGCCATTCATAGACAGCACGTTCTTCGTCGGTGAGTGATTGAGGAGTATCCATTAAATACACTTTGCGAGGCCGGTTTCAGTTGTGTCGTTTAACCGCGAGCCAACGGCGACCGCGTCAGCTCACACGTTTCCAATCAGTGATAAGTAACCCACCCCGGATCAAGACCAGAAAATGGAGTCACACACGACCAAGTTTGTTTCGGCTTCCCTTCCTTGATCGGGTTATCCTCGAAGTATCGAATCGCGGCCTCAATCGACTCTTCGCTATCGAGAAACACCTTCCACTTTCCAACGGCCCACGAACTTGGCGTCCGACCGTCGTTCCGCGAGTATTGCGCCAGCGGGTGGATGTTTTCTTCGTTGAGTTGTTTCGTTGCTGCACCCTTCAGGAGATTCACGATTTGTTCGACAGAGTAGTTGTGGCGGCCAACAACAACGTGAACATGTTCGGGTAAAATTGAACATGCCCAGATCTCCAAGCCGTTGCTCTTTGCTACTGCATTTGCGAAGCCGCGACCGATTGCCCGGGCTTGGAGTCCTGTGAATTGGACGACTGGGTATTTCAGTGCTTGTTTCGCCTTCTGTCGTCTTGTTTCTAATTCTTCGCTGATCTGTTTCCGTTCATGAGACTTGGTTGCGCGTCCGAATCTCAATAATTCCCATGCACCGACAAACTCGGACCACGACCCACGCGGATCGTTGGGCAACTAAAAACCGTATGTGCCGAAAATGGCGTGGTATCCGTGAATCATGTTGTCGCGTCTGGACGGTGTGGACGGTGTTGGATGCTGATTCTCAATATGACGTGTTCTGGAACGCGGTCGCCGTTGGCTCTCGGTTAAACGACGGAACGACCAAACAACGTGTCGACAAATGAAATTATCCTCCGGAGATCGGTGACAACAACGTAATCACGTCGTGGTCGCTCAGCTCGACTTCTTGATCCCAACGAATCTGATCGTCTCCGACGAACAACAGAATCGACGGGTGCAATCGGCCGTCCGAGTCAAATAAAACTGCACGCAGTTCGTCGCCGTGATTGTTGGCCGCTTGGTTTACCGCCGCATGGACGGTGCATGACGATTCGACATCGAGTTCTTCCGAAGCGATTCCCGCGGCACGTTTGACTTGAGCGGCGTATTCGATAGTGATCTTCATTCGGCATCCTTTTACGAATCAATCACAACGACATGCTGCGGCTGCCCCAGATGCGGGCGATCATCAATACGATGATGGCTGCCGAGACCATGATCAGTGACACCGCGACGGCGCCTTCCAGATTGCCGATACTCAATTCCAAGTAAACCGACGTCGAAAGCACCTCGGTTTTCATCCGTGTCGCACCGGCGAAGATCAGCAACGGTCCGAATTCTCCCAATGACCGTGCCCACGCCAACGTTCCCGCCGTCAGCATTCCTTGGCGGGCCTGCGGTAGCACGACCATCCCGAATGCTTGTGCCCGGGTGCAACCCAACGTGAGTGCCACGTTTTCCAGACGGTCGTCGATTTGATCGAATGTGTTCCGCATGATCCTCACGGCAAAGGCCGCGGCGACCATGAACTGAGCCAGAACGACAGCCGGAATTTGAAACACGACTTGCCGCGCGATTTCGGTGAACGGCCAAAACTGGAACAAGATCAGCAGACTCAATCCGACCACCAACGGGGGCAGAACAATCGGAATATCGAGGACCGCATCCAGAAAGTTGCGTCCGGGAAACCGAAACCGGGAAAGCAAGTACCCAATCGGCACGGCGACAATCAAAGACAGAATGGCCGAAAAGAGACACGACAACATCGTCAATTTGACCGAATACTGAATCTTCTCATCGGACAATGCCGCCAGAATCGGCAGGATTGGTTTCAGTACCGGTCGCGCCCATTCCAGCATGGCCGGCAGAGCGATCGTTTCAGCCGTCCCCGATGAAACCATGTACGCTACATCGGCCAGCAACAAGCCGATCAGCAATAGCACGTACGTGCCACCGATCACGCTCAACATCGCATAGAACGGCACATCCGAGCCAACTCGATGCTGGCGAGCCGAATCGGTCGTCTGCTTTGACGGCGGCTGAGGTTCGACGGAAACGGATGTCATTTCTCGACGGGCTCTGACTTCTTGTTGGGTTTGACGGTCGTCAGGTCACCATTCAGCCGCCAGTGAAAGCCGGCCAGTTCGAATTTGTCACGGGCTTGCGAAATTGCCTGATGCAGTCGCCTCGCCAAATTCTTGTTTTTGCTGGACCGCGCAATGCTCAACGGCTGAATGGCCTTGGCCGCATCAGACTCAATTCGAATGACTTCGATCTTATCCTTGCCTTTCGCGGACAGCGTGTCGGTCAAATACGCAAACGTGGCATCGGCCGATTTTGTGGTGACAGTTGGAATCAGCATCGCCGACGTTGCCGTTTCCGTGACAACATTCTTCATCACTTCGTCGAGGATACCTTCCGCCGTCAGCAACTGACGCGTCAACACGCCGATCGTGCATTGGTCCGGCTGACCGACCGTGACACGGACACCGGGTTTCGTCAGGTCTTGCAAACTCTTAATCTTCGCGGGATTGCCCTTGGGGACGACGATGGCGACTTCGGTGTCCGATATGTTGACTCCTTCCTGAAACCAATCGCTGACGGTTTCCAAATAGTACACGTCGCACGCCATGTAGATATCGGGAAAGCCCTGCGCTTGTTGCTCGTCGCGAATGGTCCGCATTTGCCCGGTCAAAATGCCACACCCATTGAACGACGTGTTGACGACAGCGCCTTCACGCAACTTGAACGCGTCAACAACGGGTTCGACAGCCCGGCGATTGACGGATCCGCAATAGAAGTTGATCTCAGGCACTTCCGCCCACACGTCACCTTCCTTGATTTCGAAACCCTTCGACTCGAAGATTTTGAGGCCCCGGTCGCGAGCCGTCAGATAGCGTGCAAACTTCAACGCCGCGGCGGGCGTCTCGGAACTCGTCAACACGCCGATCGTGATATTCGCCGTGCCGGCATCGAGTTCGGGCGTTCGAATTGCCTTAAGTTCAGGATACTGGGCGACCGTGCTGTCCCAAATAATTCCAGCGTCGATACTGCCGAGTTTCACACTGTTGGCGACTTCGGGAACTGTCGGCAAGAACGTGCCGGTTTTGGTGACGTGCTCCTCAAGAGCATTCCAGTGGCCTGATTTCGTGAGCAATTTCTGGGTCTTTTTGCCGACGGCCGCCTGTTCGGGATTCCCAATCGCCGTTGTCACATCATCCCGCAGCAAATCTTTGATCGCAGTAATGTTCTTCGTGCTGTCCTTGCGAACGGCGATCACGGGCCGCATTCTGCCAATGGGAATCGTCTCGGCCACGAGTCCTCGGTCGCGAGCCTTCGTCGTGTAACTCTCGTCGGCCGCAAGATACAAGTCGCCCATTTTGACAATCCCAATCTTCTCCAACAGCGTATTCGATCCTTCATATTGCAACTCGATTCTTGTGCCGTATTCCTTTTCGTATTGCCGAGCGATCTCGGCCACGGGCGGACGAATACCCGCGGCGCAATACATGGTCAGCGTTCCAGCAGACGAGGTCGGCGGCTTTCCCAACCCCAACAGCATCAAACCGAGCGTCCCCATCACGGCGATCGCCGCGATGGCCAACACGTACATCGTATTAACGGCACCGGTTCTGAAGACGCTTTTCATCGTTGTCCTGCTGAATCGCTGGTGAGACGGAGAACTCTTACCAGCATACAGCTTCGCAAGCCCAAGGTAAAACGACGCGATTCAATCGAAGCATCAGGTGCGGTCACCAAGAACCTGCCGTTGTGCCAATTAGCGATTGACCCAAATCGGCGAAGCCCAAGCCAGACCGCCATCGTCTTGCGTAAGCCGGATGTAGTAATAGCTCTTTCCGGGCAACGGCTTTGCATCGACGAATCGCGTGTCGACTTCGCGACCTCCGGGGTGCAACTTGCCGATGACTTGGCCGGAGCGAACGACTTCAATTTCTTGAACGGGCGCCGTCGTGGCGGCTCGGATTTGGAGAACAACTTCTGAACCCTCGAGCATCGTCTCTTCGCCCATCAGTGCGTTGCCGATACGAACATCGAGCGCGATCCGGTCGGTCGCCGCGAACGTGCGTCGAGCTTGTAGGCCTTCGAAGAGTGCTTCGCGAGTTTTCTCGGTCGCCCAAATGCACGCGTACGATTGATGCGTCGAGATGTGGTCGCTGGATGCGATGAACCCCAGCCGATGGCCCTGCCGCAACGCGTACCATACCGATGCTTCTTCACGCACTGACTTGCCGGGACGCAAGTACGATCGGCGAAACCCTTGGAAGACTTCGGCGACCGGTTCGACTTGAGGATCGTTGTAAGTCCACGTCCCACGTTTGGCTGTCACCGCATAAACGGGCGTGTGAGCAGCGGTCAGAGAATCGCCGCGTTCCTTCATCCACGGGTACAACGTTGTATCAGGATTGGCATCCTGACGAGGCAGCTTACGCCCCAGATACCAGTGGTCGCTGCGGCTGACTTCCGATCCTCGTTTCAAGAAAAATACATTCCGGTGTCCACCACCAGCGGTGCCGTTGCTGCGTTCGTAAGCGTAGATGGGAACATACCGGCCGGGAATATGAAACACATCGGCGGCTTGCTGTGTCCGCCACCATGCGAACGGACTCACGTCGCGCGTGTGATCGGTGATTGCCAGAAAATCCAGTTCAACCGCGTTCAACGCGTATCGATGCGCGTCGGTCAGGCATCCGTCGATTGTCGGTGCACACCGGCTGATATTGGTGTGCCGGTGCAAGTCGCCGAAATACAAATGGTACTCTTTTCCGTCGCGTTCGATTGTAAAAGGAACCTTCGGCGTGGAAGCCGTCGAACCGGGCTCATCAAGTTCGATCTCTTCCAGCGGAATCTTCGCAGTGCTTTCAGTGACTTGTGGTAGAGTGCCATGCAGCACGACGTATTTGCGGTCGACCGATGCAAACCGATTGCCGTCCGACCAGGCACATTCCAGCCGACCTGTTGGTCCAATCGCGAACGAGACGCGCTGGTTCTGTCGTCCTTGGCTTCGCGGCAATTGAATCGGTTCCAGCCAACCCTTCTTTGTGTATGTCGTGGCATAGATGTTCCAATGATGTCCTTTGGGAGGATGCGGGCAATATCCCTGCCGGCATTGCCGGAAGAAGAGCCACATGCGGCCATCGCGGTCGCGGGCCAGTTGAGGATACTCGTAAAACCGTGTGGGTTTGGTTGGTCTCGGAGTTGAAGTGCGTTCAATCGCGGGAATCCGATCCGGCGGCAACTTTTGCGGGAACGCAACGGCCGGGCTGAAAACTTTGCCATCGATGAGGCAGCGCAATTCCAGTCGCCGCGAGGCATGCAGTGGCTCTGCATATTTGCCTTTGTTAATCGTCGGCACGTTCCGAAAGTCCTTGCCCCAGTTCGGACCGGCCGCGTCGTATGCAATCCACACTCCGTCATCTTCGGCGAGAACCGTCGCATGCGCTTCAAAATCGGCGCTCGTCGCCACGGCTGTGTGCCGTCCGATTTGTTCCTTCGCGCCGTCGAAGCTGACGTGAGTCACATAGACGTCATAGTTGCCATGCCGGTAGGTGTCGTAGGCGATCCAGGCGGTGCCCTTTCCGTCAACACTGACGGATGGCTGCCAGTCGTCGGCGGGACCGTCGGTCACGGTGATATCGTGCGACCATTTTCCGTCGCGCAGGCACTTGGCGAAGATATCTCCGTTGCTGTTGCGGAATGATTGCCACGTCAGCCACAGCGATCCGTCGGCTCCTGTCGCGACCGACAGATGAAA
>CAUZVF010000049.1:0-12228 GCA_963582955.1 Planctomycetota bacterium | reverse complement strand
TGGCCGTTTCTTCGTCGATATCGGCGATCAGCAGATCGGCATGACGAGGTTTCGCGCCCCCGTTTCCGCACACGTATAAGTTGTAGCCGTTCTCAGTAGCGACCAGACCGACGTCCTTGCATTGAGCCTCGGCGCACTCGCGGACACATCCGGAGACGGCCATTTTGACCTTGTGCGGAGCTCGAATTCCCTTGTAGCGGTTCTCGATGCGGATCGCGAAGCTGACGGAATCCTGCACTCCATATCGGCACCACGTCGAACCAACACAGCTCTTGACGGTCCGTAATGCTTTCCCGTATGCGTGCCCGCTCTCGAAACCGGCTTCGATCAGTTGTTCCCAGATGTCGGGCAGGTTTTGGACTTTCGCTCCGAACAGATCGACTCGTTGGCCGCCGGTGATCTTTGTGTAGAGGCCGTACTTTTTCGCGACCGATCCCAGCGTGATCAGCTTGTCGGGAGTAATCTCGCCACCGGGAACTCGCGGTATGACGGAATACAAACCGCCGCGTTGCGTGTTGGCCAGAAACCGATCGTTCGAATCCTGAAGTGTCTGGTGCTGTGCTTCCAGAATGTTTTCGTTCCACAGCGATGCGAGAATTGACGTGACGGCCGGTTTGCAGATCTCGCAGCCGTTACCTTGTCCGTACTGAGAAATGACCTCGTCGAACGACTTCAGTTCTTTCGTCTTGATGATGGCGAATAATTCGGTACGCGAGTATTCGAGGTGCTCGCACAGGTTGGTGTTGATCGACTTGCCGGCGGCTTTCAGTTCGGCGTTCAGCAGATCGGTTACCAGCGGCACGCAACCACCGCAACCTGTTCCGGCTTTGGTACACGATTTGACTTGCCCGACCGTTGTCAGTTCTTTGTCGCGGATCGCTTTGCAGATTTGTCCTTTCAGGACGTTGTTGCATGAACAAACCTGTGCTGATCTAGACATATTGTCGGTACCACCGATTGCCACGCCGGTGCCGCCGCCCATGCCCATCAATTCTTTGGGCGAGCACGGCAGATCGTCGCCGGCCTTGGCAATCATCAACAGGCTGCCGTAATCCGCGGCGTCGCCGACAAGGATTCCACCCAGCAGCTTCTTGCCGTCCTTCGAAAAAACCAGCTTTTTTTAGGCGCCTTCGAAGGGATCTTCGTAAGCCAACGGCGTCGCAACATCAGGCCCGGCCTCGTAATCACCAAAGCTGGCAACGTCGACGCCCATCAATTTCAACTTCGTCGACAGGTCGGTGCCGGAGAAAGTGCGTGAAAAAGGGGTCAGGTCCAATTTGTGCGGAGCACCCTTCGGGCCATTCTGGTAAATTGGACCTGACCCCTTTTTCACGCACAGATTCGCCGCGACGATCTCGGCCATTTCGTATCCGGGAGCGACGAGTCCGTAGATCATGCCGCCGTGCAGGGCGACTTCGCCGATCGCGAAAATATCGGGATCGGAAGTCTGCAGATGGTCGTTAACGAGCACGCCGCCGCGTTCGCCGACTTCGATGTTGGCCTCGCGAGCCAACTCGTCACGCGGGCGGATGCCGGCCGAGACGATGATCATGTCGACATCCAGTTGCTCGGCGTCCTTGAATCTCATGCCCTCGACTTTGCCGTTGCCGAGGACTTCTTCGGTGGATTTGTTGAGATGAACGCGGACACCAAGTGCCTCGATCTTGTCGACCAGAATCCGCGACCCGGCGTCGTCAATCTGCCGCGGCATCAATCGAGGAGCAAACTCGACGACATGGGTTTCCAGCCCAAGATCATACGCGGCTTTGGCGGCTTCCAATCCCAGCAATCCGCCGCCGATGACGGCGGCTGTCTTGATCTTGCTGCCGTATTCGATGATGCGTTCGAGGTCCTCGATCGTGCGATAAACGAAGACGCCCTGCTTGTCGATGCCGGGAACCGGTGGGACGAACGGGTACGAACCGGTTGCCAGAACCACAGTGTCATAGGCGATTTCGACACCTTTGTCCGAGCGGACGACTTTCGATTCGCGGTCAATCTGATTGGCTCGGTCGCCGACGTGAATCTCGATACCGTTCTGTTCGTACCATTCCATGCGGGCGAGCATCAGTTGCTCGGCGTCGCGGTGGGCGAAGAATGACGTCAGGCCGACTCGGTCGTAGGCGGCTCGCGGTTCTTCGCAGAAGGTGACAATGCGGTGTTGTTTCGTCTCGTCAAATTCGACCAGCTTTTCACAAAACCGCAGACCGACCATGCCGTTGCCGATGACGACGACGGTTTTGCGCTCCTGGGATTTCGTCTTGCCTTTGTTTGTCGAACCGGTGTTTGTCGCGATCATCATAGCGCCCTTGCGAATGTTACTCTGTTCTTTGTTCAGCCGACGGCCGACGTTGCTCCGGCCAGTTCGAGTTCCTCACGGCGTCCTTGCAACGCGGTTCTGATTGCCGTCTGTGCTTCACCTTCCGCTTCGGACGAAAAGCGCACGGCAAATGCGAGGAACGACGAAGCTGTCACGGCCACGCCGAGAACCAACAATGCGGTCGGCCACGACAGGGTTCCCATGAAGAGGAATCCGGCCGCGATGGCTCCGGCATTGCCACCAGCTCCGACAATTCCGGCAACCGAACCGAGAGCCTTTCGGTTGACAAATGGAACGATCGAAAAGGTGGCGCCGTTCGCCATCTGCACGAGAATGGCAAACACCATCAGCATCGGAATCGCCAGCGTGACGGTTTTGATCTGCGAGAACACCATCAAAGCCAAGCCTTCACAGAACACAGCCGCGAACAGCCATTTCACTCGGCCGGACAATCCCCAGCGGCTGCCGAATCGGTCGCTGATCATCCCGCCGAATGGTCGGGCGAAGATGTTCATGCCGCCGCACGCGAATGCGGCCAGACCCGTCCAGAACACGGCGTCTTCCAGTTCCATTTGTTGAAACGTGGCGAAACAATCGCGGAAGTACATGGCCGCGATGTTGTTGACGGTCAATTCGATTCCGAAACAGGTGCCGTAGATTCCGAACAACGCCCAGACCCGCGGGTCGCCGGCGGCGGCCAACGAGCCCCTGGCGGCTTTCTTGTCCGGCATATTTTCGGCAGCTCGCAAATCCTTGAAGTTGCCGTTGGGCGTGTCCTGAGTCAGGAAGAAGTAGGCAACACCGGTCAACAAACAGCCGACACCAACGATCATCATCGACAATCGCCATCCCCAGAATGCGCTGACGCCGACTGTTCCAACGAGAAGAGAAAAGCCAACCGGCATCGCAAACTGCGTCACTCCGCCGCCGAGGTTGCCCCATCCGGCGGTCATCGCATTGGCCGTTCCGACACAATTCGGAGCAAACATGACCGATGTGTGATACTGAGTGATCACGAAGGACGCTCCGATCAACCCGATGAGCAGGCGGAACAACAACAGCGTCTCGAAGTTGTGCGCGAACCCAATTCCCATCACGGGCAGCGAGCCCAGAATGAGCAACCACGTGTAGGACAACCGCGGGCCAATGCGGTCACACAACCAGCCGATTAGCAGACGACCGAGAAACGTCAGGGCTCCCGAACCGATAATGCACCATCCGACCTGGGAATCGGTCAGATCCATTTCCTCTCGCACGACGGTCATCAACGGAGCGATTCCGAACCAGGCAAAGAAGCACAGGAAGAACGCGAACCACGACATGTGGAATGCGCGCATTTGTGGTGTCGTGAAGTCGAATTGGTTAATCCGAGCCGCCTTGTTGTCGACCTGCATTGTCGAGTTATTCCTTTCCCGTGTTTGGTAGGTATTTGCAGCGCGTACCTTCCACGCCACGCACCTTGATCGCATGCAGAGTGGCCGCAAGAGAATCCTTCGGCCACTCGCCAAGGTGACGTAGCGTTGGATCAGTTTTCAGTTGATGGCATTACCGATTAAGTTTCGCAGGTACGTGAACTTCCATGCTCGAGCGCGAATCTTGCGGCCGAGAGGCATCGGCCGACTTAGAAAGGGAAATGGCGAAATCACACAACGTCTCGTCGTGTTCTCTCGCAGGGATCAAATCCGAACTGAGGACAAAGCCATTTCCGAACTCTGCCGTGGCTAAGTCCCAAGCGTAAGCACGGGCGCTCCGCAATTGCTCAGGATTGCATCAAACAGAAATCGCAACTTCCGCCGACATTGGCAGAAGCGGCCTGTCTGGCCTAAATGCAAGGGACGTGCCAAATCAAGGGAGTTGTGATTCAGGTCGGGTACTCCGTTTCTGAAACCACGTGTTTTTTCGTCTGAATCGCTCAGCGATTGTTGTAAGTTTTCCGTCGTGTTTTCGAGAATGCGCGAATTTCGCCGTGCATTCTGCTGAAGTTTCGCGCAGGGTCGCAACAATCTTAAGCGAGCGAACTATTCCTGAACTTGTGATCCGTCTGTCTGCCAAGTCGATGCGATCCATACTTCTTGACAGAGATCGCATCAGTCGTTTTGTGAAAGTGTCCCGCTCAGCAATCGGCCAATTCCGCAAATCCTCAAAAAATTCTGAGATTTTGTTGACAAACCGAGATTTCGACCTGTAACCTAACTTGTTTGGAGAGTTTCGGTGGTCGCTCTTCAAAACAAAGCCATCGGCCGCCTTCCTACCGAAATAGTCCTGCCAAGTTTTGTCCTACCTCAACAGACGACCTTCCGATCGGCGAACAATTAAAGACCTTTGATGCGTTAGGAATCCTGAGAATTTGTAGAATACCGACTGCGGTTTCGTCTGATGTAACGAACGGAGTGTTCCGGCGGACAACTTTCAAAGGCAGGCCCAAGACTCGTTTGAAATACGGGGAATGTGCGTTTGAACTCAAACGGCATGTTCAGCGGACTTTCGGCACGAATGACCGAAAAAGTTAATTGCCAAGTCGTTGTAAAGGAATTGCAGGAATGTTGAATATTGATCAAGCCTATAGCGATACGACACTCGTTTACTCAGAGGTTGCGGGCGATGAGCCTTGGCACGAGATGGATTTTGAAGACCTCGGCATCGACCCAAGCTGCCCAACAGAGGCACGGCCGGGTTCGGAAGAGAAGGTTCTGATGCTGGCAGCTCGCTATGCAACGGGAGTTCCACTTTGGCACGATTCGGACTGTGCCGACCATGGACCAACGGAAAGTGACCTGAAGGGGTTGCAGACTGTCGGCACCCTGCTCACGAAAGCCAAAGCCGCCAAGTCTGACAAAGGATTGGATTCCGAAGATGGCGAAAAGCGTTAACGAAGCGGGATAAACAATTCTTCGGATCAGACCAAAAACAGGAGCTGATCCCGGCTGACAAATGCTGGTCGGACCGTATAATCGAATGTGAAGACCGAGGCCGGAAGGCAGAGAACTAATGGGCCTTCAAACGGGTTCGGACCCGCAAGAGGGCTGACCTCGAATTTTTGGGAGCGTAGGACAAAACATCGATTACACGATCTGGAAATGAACCGGTTTTCATTTTTCCTTTTTGAGTCCTGCCCTCTCTGATCAGTCTTCCCAAAGAGTGACGCTGTTTAGCCCGCTCCCAAATCTGTGACAGGTTTGCCATGCGTCACTCGATCGGGAATCGTCCCACATGAAGTGGGCCGACCACCAAATGGCGGCAGTGGAAAACGTATGCTGCAAGTCGATCTTGACGCTGGCGTATGCAAACATTTGTCTACGTTAATGGCAATTCGTATCTGACAAACTTGGGAACAACTGAGTTTCCTGACAATACCGTGGAAAAGGCACCTGTGATGTATCGATTCGATGAGCGACTCAATCAGTTGATCGATGAAGGATTGAAGAGCGGACAACTCATGTTTTCGGCAATCAGCGCCTATCTGCCGGATGAAGCCCAGGATTCGCAGCAACTGAATGTCGTGGTCGAATGTATCGACGAGTTGGGACTCGATGTCGACTCGGACGACTTGACGCCAAATCAGCATGTGGAACGCAAGCGCCGCAAGCCGGCACAGGTCGCGCCGAAGTTACCATCGGCGGACGATACCGGGCCAAGCCCGACTTCCGATTCGATCCGGCTGTACCTGACACAAATGGGCGAGATCCCCATGCTGACGCGCCAGCAGGAAATCGAAGCGGCTAAACGAATTGACCTGACACGCAAGTTGTTTCGACGGAAGTTGATCGAAAGCGACTTTGTCATGGATAAAGCGACCGAGATTCTGGCCCGAGTTCACCGCGGAGAACTGCCGTTCGATCGCACGGTCGAGGTGTCGGTGACCGAGCAACGTATCCGCGAGCAGATAGTCGGACGGCTGCAACACAATCTCACAACGTTGTCGCACCTCCGTGTGGAGAACAAAGCGGATTTTGAACGGCTGATCAATCCCAAGACCTCGGCAACCAAACGCAAGCTGATCGAACAATCTCTGGTCGTGCGGCGCCGAAAAATGGTCACGATGATCGAAGAACTCGGCCTTCGGGAGCAAAAAATCAGACCGACGATGCGCAAGCTGGAAGCAATCTCGGAACGCATGACGAATCTCAGCCGCATGATTCGTGAACTCAGAAAGTCGAACTCATCAAGCCAGAAATTGCAGTCGTATCAGTCCGAGTTGAAAGACTTGATGGCTCAAACGCTCGAAACTGCCGATTCGTTAAGACAGCGGATCAGCCTACTGGTCGACCGCCGCGCGGCTTATGAACGGGCAATGAGCATCTTGGCAAACGGTAATCTGCGATTGGTCGTGTCGATTGCCAAAAAGTACCGCAAGCGGGGCCTCAGCTTTCTTGACCTCATTCAAGAGGGAAATGCGGGGCTGATGCGGGCGGTTGAAAAGTACGAGTACCTTCGCGGCCACAAGTTTTCAACCTACGCGACGTGGTGGATTCGACAGGCCATTACTCGCGCCATCGCCGACACCGGACGTACAATCCGATTGCCAATTCACATGTCGGCGACGACTTCGATGTTGAATCACGCTTCCAACCAGTTCCTGCACGAAATGGGACGCGAGCCGACAGCTGAGGAACTTTCGCTCGTAACCGGCGTCAGCCTCGAAGATACGACACAGGTACTTCAGTCATCTCAATATCCCACCAGCCTGAACCGGCCTATCGGCGATAACGACGACGGTGATATCGGCGACTTTGTTGAAGACGGGAAGCAAATCCGGCCAGACGATCTCGCGACCCGCGAACTGCTGCGTGACAAACTCGACACCGTTCTGAAAACGCTGACTTATCGTGAGAGGGAAATTCTAAAATTGCGATTCGGACTCGGCGACGGATATCCGTATACATTAGAGCAAGTGGGCATCATCTTCCAAGTGACGCGCGAACGCGTGCGTCAGATTGAAGCCAAGGCGTTCGACAAACTCCAGGATCCACGCCGGGCAAAGCGGTTGATGGGGTTCTTGGATGGCACGGCATCAGCAATGTTGACGAGCATCAGTAGCTGACGTGCATCGCCGCGGTTTCGTGATAAAGTGAAAAACGCAACTTCAAGACTCGCGCATTGCGTTCGTCTTGAAATGTTGGCTAATAATCCAGCACTGTCTGCAAATAGAACTGGCTGGCGTCGCCGCGGGTGATTGCGGGATCTTGAGTGACCGCTGTGTCGTACCAGAACCATGAATAAATGAATTGCAGGCTCATGTGCGAGCTGGCTTTGTAGTTCGCGACGAAATCCAATTCCGAGCCGATGTCGCGTGAGCCCGTGGCTGCGACAGTTCCAAATTGGGCGTTCGCCACGTTGTAGACGAAGTCGTTCGCGCTCGACTGGTCGAACCAGTGTACCGCCGCCAGCAGGTTGAGTTTTTCCGTCGGATACACCTGCGCCTGCACGCTGTAGTCGAGCAGGTTTTGTCCCGACAAGTTGTCGATTAAACCCCAGTAAGCATGCCCCAATGGAAATAGGTCATCGAATGTGTTGTTCTGCCCATCGTTCGCGGCCTTGTCACCCGACGTGTAATAGAAAACTCCTTTGACTTTTGGCTTCCAAGCCGTCTTGGCCCATTGATGAGCGAGATCGATTGCGAAGAAGCCGGCACGGACGGTTTCGCCGTTGTCATGTCCGAATTGGTAAGCTCCTTCCAGATCCCAGCTATAAACCCGCGAGGCTTCGCAACACGCATCGAGAACCGGAATCGACCCGGCCCAGCGGGAACCGACCGTGTGCCGGCTGCCGTCCGCGCGAGTGGCGAGCGGTTCTTGTTCTCGCAGCCACAACCAGTACAGATCGAGTGTGCTCTTGTCGAATCCCTTGTAAGTACCGTAGACGCCGCTAAAGGTGCGGCTTTGGTCAGGCGTATCAAAGGCATCATCCTGCCCTGCCACGGATCGGCGTCCCGTCGCCGTATTCACCGGCCGAGTGGCGAACGCGTCGACATCCCACAGATCTCCCTTGGCCGTTAATTGAAACCCTTCAAAGTTACGCCGCGTGTTTGCAAAATCGAGCGGAGAGACCAATCGCTGCGCTCCAAAGAGCAATTCTTGACGGCCCGCGCGAAGAACAAGCGGCGTGCCGTCAAGTTCTGCAATCTTCAAATCGATGTAGGCGTTCTGGATGTCCCAGCGGTTCTTATCAATGCCCGTCACGGGCAGTTCGTTGTTGAAAATCGAGGCATCGATCATTTCAACATGAATGCGAAAGGAATCGCCTGTCCTGAAATCCAACCAGTTGCGCCAGCGATATAAATCATAGGTACTTCGGCCCGGCCCACCCGGGCGCAAGCGGTTGTTTTCATCGTGGTAGCGGTGCCGGAGCTGGCCGCCAAAACTCAGTGAGCTGCCATCGAAACAGCCAAGTCCGTCGATGAACTCCATGTTCTTCAGGCCGCCCGATGCCGAATCGAAAAAACTATCAAACCAACTGCTGTCGTCAAGAAATCCGGCCGCCGATTGGCTGCGTTGGGACCAGTAGCCGTCTTCAGCCATTGTTGCGGTCGGCAATGCCAGAATCAGAGCGAATGCGGCATGGAGACCACGTCTAAGCAGTTGAGTTTCCATCCAAGTGTCTCCGGAGCGTTGTCGGCACTTCTGCACATCCCCCATGGATTCCTTCGCGCAGAATTAGCGAGCGACGGGCTTGGCGTCTTATGATTTAAGTTCGACGCCACCAAACTTGGCCCTGCACGCGTTCATTGTTGAACGACGGCCGGCAACACCAAGTCGCGGTCGGAGATTTCAAAACCCTTACAATCGGCAAATCTGGATCTGGCATATGCCCTACAATCCGCGCAAAAGGAAAGCTGTCAGCATCCAGGAATCAGGTCAAAAGATGGAACAAGATTCCGATATCCCTGATCTGAAAGCTGACTGCCGAGAGCTGATTGCTTACAGTCTAAGTATGATGAAGTCTCACGCACCAATTGAACGCAAGATGTCAGGAAGATAATGCGAGAAGAGCAAACACCAATCAAGCTGGTCGTATTCGATATGGCAGGTACGATCGTCGATCATGGCTGCATGGCGCCGATTACCGCGTTTGTCGAGGCGTTTCGGCGGATGGGGATTACTGTCTCGAACGAGCAAGCGCGCGGGCCGATGGGAGTGCACAAGCTCGACCACATCCGCGAACTGCTCAAGTTGCCCGATGTCGTCCGACAGTGGCAAGACAAATACAACCGCGAATCCAACGACGATGACGCACATCATATTTACGACACGTTCGTTCCGATGCAGCGGGATGTTGCACAATTGCACGCAACGCTGATTCCGGGATTCAATCAATGTGCCGCGACACTGAAGGAATCGAGTATCGCCCTTGCGACGTCGACGGGTTATCCGCGAGTCGTCGCGACTCCCGTGTTACACATGATGGCCGAGCAGGGCTTCGTTCCAGACAACAGTGTGTGCGCCGATGAAGTGCCGGCGGGACGGCCCGCGCCATGGATGATATTCCGGAATATGGAAGAACGCGGCATCTTCCCTCCCACAGCCGTCTTAAAAGTCGGCGACACCGTGCCCGACATAAGAGCCGGCCGCCATGCTGGAGTTTGGACAATCGGCATCACCGAAACCGGCAGCGAATTCGGGCTGACTGAGGAAGAACTGAAGGCGCTTTCGGGCGACGAACGAGAAACCCGGCACCAGCAGGTCGAACAGAAGTTACTCGACGCCGGAGCACATTTCGTTTTGAAATCAGTTGCCGAGATACCGTCCGCAATTCAGTCAGCGGAATTTCGATCGTGAACGGTCAATTCCGCGACGTGCCGGCTCAAGTACTGGCAGCCGTTTTTGAAGAACCGGGGAAACCGTTCCAACTGCGAGTCTTCCCGCAGCCGGTCTTGGGCGAGGGTCAACTGCTTGTCGAAGTAACTTGCTGCACAATTTGTGGCAGCGATCTGCACACAATTCACGGACGCCGCGATGTGGCCGGGCCAACGATCCTCGGGCACGAAATCATTGGCTGCATCGCTGAATTATCCACGGATTGCCACGACATCGACGGGCAACCACTGGCGATCGGGGACCGGATCAGTTGGTCCATCGCCGCCTCATGTGGCCGATGTCAAAACTGCCAAGCCGGAATTCCTCAGAAGTGCGACAAGCTGTTTAAGTATGGACATCATGTTGTCGATGACGACGGTCCGCTGAGCGGCGGGCTGGCGCAAGTCTGCCACTTGGTACCTGGGACTTCAATCGTTCGAATTCCCGATGAAATTCCGGACGCCGTTGCTTGTCCCGCCAATTGTGCGACGTCGACGGTTGCGGCGGCGTTTCGAGTCGCCGGTGACTGTGCGAACAAATCAGTCGTCATCCACGGTGCGGGAATGTTGGGATTAACGGCCGCCGCGATGGCTCGGCATTCGGGAGCCACCGAGGTCATCGTGACTGACATTGCTCGCGAACGACTTGACCGAGCCCATCAATTCGGCGCGACGAAAACATTGTTGGCCGGTACCGCCGAGGTGCAAGCGAGTGTTCTCGAAATCGCTGAAGGCCGTGGCGCGGATTTCGTGTTCGACATGTCCGGCAGCCCCGAGGCGATTGAACAATCAATCGGGATGCTGAGTGTCAACGGATGTCTGGTGTTGGTGGGTTCCGTATTTCCGACTCGATCCGTCGATTTCAATCCCGAGCAGATCGTGCGAAAACTGCTGCGAATCGAAGGCGTTCACAATTATATTCCGGCCGATCTGAAGACTGCGTTCCAATTCTTGAAACAGGTTCACCAACAATATCCATTCGCGTCACTTGTTGATGCCGAGTTTCCTCTTGTCGAGGTGAATCAGGCGATCGAGCGTGCTCAAGCGCCCGATGTTGTGCGAGTCGCCGTGCGGCCAATCGACAGAAAGATGTAGGGCAGAAAAATGAGGGACTGTTTTTTCTTGTCCTCGATTTTCCTGCTGGCCCGCAAAGAAGTTGATTTCATTCCGTTGGACTCAATGCGGTGTATTTGCGGTCGAAGTGTGTGTAGCCGCCATCAACGAAAATGATTTGGCCGGTGGTGTGCGACGAGCGTTGTGATGCCAGAAAAACGACCATGTCGGCGATCTCTTCGCACGTCGTGAACCGCGATTCCAGCGGGATCATCTTTTCGATGTTCGATTTCATTTCCGCCGGGTTCGGCATGGTGTTCAGCCAGTTTTCGTAAAGCGGAGTCCACGTTTCAGCGGGAATGACGGCGTTGACTCGGATCCCGTGCTCAGCTAAGTCGACCGCCCATTCACGCGTCAGGGCGTTGATGCCGCCTTTCGCGGCCGCGTAAGCCGAAGTTCCTCCTTGGCCCGTGACGCTGACTTTCGATCCAATGTTGATGATGCTGCCTCGCGTCTTTTTCAGTTCGTCCAAAGCGTGATGCACCATCGTGTAATAATGCGTTAGATTTCGATGCAGCGACGCGACAAATTCGTCCGGTCCGGCATCCAGTCCGACGCTGTCGTTGACTCCGGCATTATTGACCAACACGTCAATGCGTCCGAACCGGGCGATTGTCCGCTCGACAGCACTCTTGCACGCGGCAACATCACACAGATCGGCCTGAATAAACTCACACTCTTTGCCTTCGGCAGCGAATTCGGCCTGCATCGCTTGGCCTTCCTCGACGCTGCGATTGACGTTCGCCACACGGGCACCTTCGGCCAGAAACGAACGCACGATGCCCTGGCCGATTCCTTTCGAACCACCCGTCACCAATACAACTCGGTCTTGCAACGCCAAATCCATCGTCAGTCTCCCGTCATGAGCAGTGGAGCGTCAGTACGAAGAGCCAAGAGCTTCGCTTCAAACCACATTGAACAGAAGGCAACAGAGCAAACAAAGAAAAGGAGTCGATTGAAATCTTCGTTTCCTCTGTTGCCTTCTGTTTCAGAACCCGTCGCC
>CAUZVF010000048.1:0-12423 GCA_963582955.1 Planctomycetota bacterium | reverse complement strand
CCACGATCGCGGTGATTTCTGAATTGTTGGACGGAGGCGATCCGACCGACAAACGAATCAGTCCCAGCAGTACTGGCGGAAACAATGTCAACAGCACCCACCACGCCATGCGTGGCACGGTCAGCGTTCGCTTCCATTCAAAACGGAAAACGGCAGGCACGCCGCGGATTGCGTTCACAGTTCTCCCCGGTGAATCTTCATTAAGGAATCGAACACTTCCTGCAATGACTCGTCGGCCGACCGCACTTCGGTGATATGGAACTTCCCTGTCGCGGCGGAATCGGTGACGAATTGGTAGACCTTCATCGCGGTCCGTGTCGCCGCCACGACAACTCCGTCACCATCCACGCCGGCGGAATCCACAAGTTTTTCTTCTAACAATGCCGAGGCCAGGCGGTGTGGGGCATCCGTTCTAATCCGCATTTCGCTCGGCACGTCCGCCAGTAATTCGTGGATGTCGTCGGTGGATCCTGAAGCAAGCAACCGTCCGCCACAGATCAGCAGAAACGACCGCGTGATCGATTCGATCTCGTGAAGGACGTGGCTGGCAACGATCAGACTATGGCCGTCGGCGATCCATCCCCGTAAAAGCTCGGCCATTTGGTGCCGCGCGATCGGGTCAAGTCCGTTGAATGGCTCGTCAAGAATCAACAGTTCGGGTTCATGGGCGATCGCCTGAGCCAGCCGCGTGCGTTGCCGCATGCCGCGTGAATAATCGGCGATGTTGCGATGCATGTGCTCGGTCATCCCGACACGCTCCAACGCTTGCTCGGCCATGTCGAAGGCATCAAAGCGTCCGTATCCCTGCAGCTCGGCGAGATAGCTGACCCAGTCGATGGCGGAAACGTTCGAGTAGAGCCCCTCGCTACCCGGCAGATATCCGATGCGCGACAAGTACTTCGAGTTATTCCGAGGCAATTGCCCCAACATTCGAACGGTACCGATCGTCGGCGATAACTGGCCCGTCATCAGATTCAGCAGAGTGGTCTTGCCCGCGCCGTTGGGGCCCAGCAAACCATAAGCTCCCTGCGACAGTGTCAGCGTGATGTCATTCACGCCGATCACGGTGCCGTATAGCCGCGTTACATTGGTCAGTTCGATGATTGAAGTCATGTCATATGTCGTGACGTGAAAACTTGACGGTCGCTGGATTCGCAAGAATCCAGAATCGTTCATTCCACCTGAATTCTTGCGAATCCAGCTACGGCCAAAATCAAATGCAAAAAACGTTATGCTCTCATGGGTGACGAGACTCGCCGATAAAGAATGCTGAGTGAAACGATGGTGGCTACCGTCAGAATCATCGCAGCCGGGACAAAAACAGTTTCATCGGTCGTCGTCCCGAAAACCCACTCCTGGACGATTCCCAACGTATGGTAAGGCGAAAGCAATTCCCGCCAGCCGGGTTCTTCCAGCGATCCACGCGACACCATCGTCAATCCCATCACGATGCTGTACATTACATATCCCAAAATCCAACTGGCGAACCAACCGAAACCTGCGTAACGGCTCTCGCTTGTCAATGACGAGAACATCAACGCGACTGAGGTTGTGGGAAGAATCAACATCACGGACGCCGCCAGAATGCGCAACGGCAAGTCCCAAGTTGTGACGATCACGGAAAGGCTGGGAGACAGCAGCACTCCGATAAGATACAGAATCATGGCCGGCATTGTGGTGATCATTGCCAGGAAGAAGACCATCGTTCCCATCTTGCCGAGAATGTATTCCAGTCGTGTGATGGGCCTTGAAAAATAAATCAGGAATGCCCGCGAACGCACGTCGCTGGAAATCAGCGGCGGCGCGGCGATGCCAATCACCAAGACCATCAGCATTGACTGTGGATACCGAAACAGCGTCAGCAAGATGTAGGCCCAGACTTGGTGACGTGTTTCATGGATCTCTTCGGGAGTCGCCGTTGCCAGGTCGGTGTTCAACGACTCGAGAAAGGCGGGCGTCTGCGGCAATACTCCCATGAAATCGACGACTTCGCGCCAGGCCCCCGGAGTGCGGACGGCCTGCTCGAAAATGAAGAGCGGAATCGCCAGGAAAACAGTCGGCAGGACGGCGAAGAATATCATTCGCCGCAACCAAGCCGACTTCCACGTGCGTCGCACTCCCGTGGATGCAATGACGGCCCAGCGGGTGGCTCCTGGAACTCGTGTTCCGTCCCAGCCACGGTAACCGGCGCTATGAATCGGCACTGTGGTTCTCCTGCACGGCGTCCAAAAAGATGGCCTCCATCGAATTCCGCGCCGGGGTGATCGAACGCACGACCGTTCCCGTTTCCTTCGCCGCCTTCCAAACAGCGACCGTCGTCCCGTCGCCGGCTCCAGCCACGGTCAAATCGCCGTGTGCGCCGTTGTCAACTGAAAGTCCAGCGGCGTTTAGTTTTTCACACAACGCATCAGACGAACCGATCGTGGCAACGTGAATCGACGGAGATTCTGGCCGCGAGAGTTCCTCTAAGCTGTCGGTGACACAGACACGTCCGCGAGCCATGATGACAACCGAGTCACTGACGGATTGCACATCGGGCAAAATGTGCGTACAGAGAATCACGCTCTTACCATGCCGCTCAGCCAACACGCGGATGCGGCTGAGCATCGACGCCCGTTCTTCCGGGTCCAATCCCGACGTCGGCTCGTCCAAGATCAACAATTGCGGGTCATGCACGAGTGCCTGCGCGAATTTCAATTTCTGCCGCATGCCGGTCGAGTACGTTTCGACATCGCGGTAGCGTTCCTCGCCTGCGCCGCAGAAATCCAGAATCTCATGAGCCCGCCGCAATGCTTCGATTGCCGGGAGCCGGCACAGCCGAGCCGCGAATTGAACGCATTCCACGCCCGACAATGACGGCAGATAACAATCGTCTTCGGGCATGAACCCCACAGCCGCGCGGATATCACGGCTTTGCGTCCCCAGTTTGTAGCCCAACACGTTGCCGCTGCCAGAAGAGGCTTCCAACAATCCCAGTAGAATCTTGATCAGAGTGCTCTTGCCGGCACCGTTCGGACCGAGCAGACCCGTGATTCCAGGTCCAACGACAAGCGATACGTCGGTGAGGGCTCGAATTGGCCCGAATCTCTTGCTGACACCGTCAAGCCGGATAATCTCAGTCATATAGAGTATTTCGTTTCGCCGGTCGAAATATTTCGCGGCGTTTGGATGTGTTGATCGAATCCCCACCGACCCCGCGTCGGTGGGAAAATGACTTGAGAGCTACCCAATTCGCGTAGCAATTGAGTCACAATTCGCGTAGCAATTGAGTCACAATTCCACCGACACGGGGTCGGTGGGGGGATCTACTTCGTAACTCCGCCTTCCGTCTCTCGACCTTCACGGTATTGAATAACTCTGCGTTGTACGAGATCCAAATGCAATCGTAACTGATAGAACTCCTGCATATACGACAGGGGAACGGAGACTCGTTCGAGTTCTAATTCCATCTTCTTCAAAGTTTCGACGGGCGAGACGGTCTCGTCGATTTTGCCGTGGCGAAGCTTCTGGTCGATTTCCCGCAAGATGCCGTACCAGCGATAAATGCGTGATCGAATCCGCCAACGATAGACGGGCGGAGCCAACTTGGCCAACGGAATCAACAAAACCGCCAACGGAATCAGCAGGATCATTGTCCGATCAATCAACGACGCAATCCAGAAACTGAGATGTTTCTGAAAGAACGACGGACCCGAACCGATGTATTGCCGAGCCGACTCGTTCGGCGGAAACTCGACGTGTTTCAATGACGGAAAGACCCCCGTTTCAACCACCAGCCCACCTTGGCCGTGAGCGGCCGTCGCGGCTTCGAGCAATAGCGGGATAAACGCATCGTGGAATTCCTCCGTGATCACCAGGTTGGCTGCCGGTGCGATCAACTTCACCGGCTGCCGCGGCAAGTTGCGTTCGAGATCAATGACGCCTTGCTCGAGCACAATGCTGCGTAGATACGGATGCCGCCGAGAATACGCATGCTGCCGCTCGAAACTCATGAGGCGAACATCGTCGGCCTGCAAAAGTTCCGCGATGATGGGAGAATCCGGTGCGCTGATGATGAATGCCGCATCAACGGAATCGGATTTCAGCAACTCGGCGGCAGCATGTCCTCCTTGATGCGTGAATTGCGTCCCGTCGCTACCGTCCGTCACACCATTCTCTTCGAGCAGTTGCCGGGCCAGAACCGCCGTTCCGCTGCCGTCGTTTCCGATGGCGATGCGACGGCCCTGCAGTTGACGCAATTCCGTCAGCGGTTGCTCGAGCCGATAAAAAACGAAGACCGGTTCCAAGTAAATGCTGGCGATCGATTCCAAACCATCGGTGAGTTGGGGATTCGCGGGAACCGTCCCGCCCTGGACGATCGCCAATTGGACGTCGTTGTCATCGGCCAAGAGTTGATAGTTTTGAATTGAGCCCGCCGTTTCTTTGACCTCCAATTCGATCCCGTTTCGAGCGAACACTTCGGCATACCGCTTTGCGGCGGCATGGTAACCGCCTTCGGCTTTTCCCGACGCAATGACGACCCTTCGGGGTGGTGATGGTTCGACAAAGTGGAACGCGATCGCAAACGCAATCAGGGCGACGACTGCCCCTGGACCGAGGGTCTTGAGAAGGTCCCTTCGTTGTTCGCGTAATTCGTCGATCAGCCGAGGTTGTCGGTTTTCCGCGGTCACGCCAATACCTCTTTGACGACGCGTGCTTTGTGGACTCCCGTCAGACGTTCATCCAAGCCGCGATATTTGACAGTGAATCGCTCGTGATCGATACCCAGTAAGTGCAGAATCGTCGCGTTCAGATCACGGATGTGGACAGGGTCGCGGACGATGTTGTAACCGAACTCGTCGGTTTCCCCGTGAGTCACACCGCCTTGAATTCCGCCACCGGCCATCCAGATCGAGTAACAGCGGGGATGATGGTCGCGTCCATAGTTCGACTTCGTCAAAGTGCCCTGGCTGTAGATCGTGCGTCCGAACTCGCCGCCCCAGATGACCAGGGTTTCGTCCAGCAAGCCGCGTTTTTTCAAATCTTGGACCAGAGCCCACGCTGGCTGGTCGACTTCCTTGGTCTGGCGGCGAATACTGTTTGGTAGGTCGCCGTGGTGATCCCAGCCGCGATGAAAGATCTGCACGAACCGCACGTCACGTTCCACCATGCGCCGCGCGAGCAGGCAATTGGCAGCAAGCGTCCCCGGCTTTTGAACGTCATCGCCGTACAGATCAAGGATGTGCTTGGGCTCGCCGGAAATGTCGACCAATTCCGGAACAGACGATTGCATGCGAAACGCCATTTCATACTGAGTGATCCGCGCTTGCGTTTCAGGATCGCCAGTGTCCTCGTAGATTTTCCGGTTCATCGCTTGCAATCGGTCGAGCATCAGCCGCCGTGCTTCCGAGCTGACTCCGTTGGGATTGGAAAGATACAACACGGGATCGCCCTGAGACCGAAAGGCAACGCCGGCATGTTTGGAAGGCAGGAATCCACTGCCCCACAGCCTCGAGTAAAGCGCCTGGCCACGAGGGGCACAATTCAAAACCACGAAATCGGGCAAGTTCCGATTCAAGGTGCCGAGACCGTAACTCACCCACGCACCCAGACTCGGCCGACCGGGAATCTGATTTCCCGTTTGAATGTACGTGATCGCCGGATCGTGATTAATGGCTTCCGTCCACATTGTGTGAACAAACGCCAGATCGTCGGCCATTGAACCAACCTTCGGCAACAACTCACTAACGTGTTTGCCGCACTGCCCGTGCTGCGGGAATTTGAATATCGACGGCGCGATGGGAAACCGAGGCTGCGACGCCGTCATCGTTGTCAGCCGTTGACCCTTGCGAACCGACTCGGGCAGGTCCTTGTTGAACCACTCGGCCATCTTAGGTTTGTAATCCAACGTATCAAGATGCGACGGAGCGCCCGCCGCGAACAACCAGATCACACGCTTGGCACGCGCCGGAAAATGCCCATTCGCGAGAACTCCGCCCTCGCGCGCCTGTGCGTCACGAGTCATCATCGACGCCAAAGCCGCCGCACCCAAACCTTTGGCACTCTTCCCAAAAAACTGACGCCGCGTTTCCAGCGCGATCCATTGATCGATGGGGTTGTTGTTCATGACAGAAGATTCCGAATTCAGGCTGGTTCTTGCACGCTCGTAATGAGACGGGTTCTATGATTCTGTCCCACATGATTCTGTAAATAAAGACATCCAAGAATATCTTACAGAATCATGGCGGACAGAATCATGCCGACTGGCAGATATAGTAGGCACCAAGCGAATCGGCTTGAAAGTCAAACGCTACGTTTCGCGACGCCAAATCGAGCGTACAGCGGCGGGATGACAAGCAAATTCAGCAGTGTCGACGTAACCAAGCCGCCGAGAATCACGAAGGCCATCGGATACTCGATTTCCTGGCCGGGCCGGTTGCCTGTCACAATCAGCGGTACCAGTGCCAGACCCGTTGTTAGTGCGGTCATCAGGATTGGTGCTAGTCGCTCTTCCGCTCCCCGCAGAACGAGTTCGATGCCAAACGGCATCCCCTCTTCATGTTCCAGATGCCGGTAATGGTCGATCAGCATGATGCCGTTGCGGGCGGCGACTCCCAGCACGGTTACGAATCCGATCAGTGAGCCCAGCGAGATCACGCCACCGCTTAGGAACGCTCCGGCGATGCCTCCGATCAGGGCAAACGGAAGTGTCAGGAAGATGAGTAACACCAATCGCATCGACTGAAAGTCGGCATGCAGCAACAGCAAGATTCCGATCAGCGAAAACACGGTTAGACCGAGCAGTCGCTGACGCGACGTTTGCGCTTCGGCGTATTCACCCAGGAATTCGGGATGGTATTCGTGTTCGAAGGCCACGTCGCGAAGTACGCGGTCCTCGATCTCACTGGCGACGCTGCCCAGATCGCGGCCGGCTACGTTACACAATACGTCGAGCCGGCGGGATGTGCCTTCGCGTTTGATCGAATTGGGCGCCGGTTCGATCGACACATCCGCGACGTCGCCCAGCGGAACTTGGGCGCCTGACGGCGTGTCGATCATTAACTCACGCAGAACATGCACGTCGTGACGCACAGGCTCGATGCCCCACACAACAACGCCGAAGATTTTCTGCTCTTCATAGATTTCGCCGACCTGCGTGCCGTTGACCAACGTCGTGGTGGCTCGCATGATGTCGCCGGGCGTCAAACCGAACTGTGCGGCAACGTCTGATTTCGGTTTCACGATTATTTGAGGAACCAAGACCTGCGGTTCTACCTTCAGGTTGGTCACGCCGTCGACATTCTTCATGACGGCGGCGACTTCCTGTGCTTTCTCCCGCAGCTCCTCCAAATTTGGTCCATAAATGCGGACGACGATCGCTCCGCTGGCACCGGTCAGCACTTCCTTGATGCGTTCCGTCAGATACGTCAACAAGTCACGATACAATCCCGGATAGCCGTCAACCGTTTCTTGCACCGCAGCAACGGTTGATTCGTAATCAACGTCGGGATCGATGCTAATCCATAGCTCGGTGAAGTTGGGGCCGACGACTTCGTCAGCAGCCGTTGCCCGGCCGATGTGCGATCCAAAATTGCGGACGCCGTCGATCGATCGCAGTTCCTTGCTGGCACGAATCGTGATGCGGTTCATCGCTTCGATGCCAATGCCCGGTTTTTCAACCCAGTGCATCAAGAAATCGGTCTCCTGGAATTTCGGCATCAGTTCCTCGCCCAAACGCGGGACAGCCAACCCGGCGGCGACAAACATCATCAACACAAACACGAGAACGGGTGCCGGCCGACGTACTAGCGACGGCAGGAAGAACAGATAAGTGCGTTTCAGCAACCGCGACAGCGGTGCGTCTCGCCGTTTGGTTCGCACCGACGCCGGCAATAGCATCAGCGCCATCGCCGGAGTGATCGTCAATGCGACGACCAGCGACGCCAGAATCGCCAGAATGTAAGACGCGGCCAACGGACGGAAAAATGATCCCGCCAGACCCTCTAGAAAGAATACTGGCAGCAATGTCAGAACGATGATCAATGTCGCATAGACAACCGCGCTGCGAACTTCCAACGAGGCCTCCAAAACGACGCGAAACGCCGACCGTGGATTCTCGGTTTCCCGATTCAGTCGCAGCCGCCGGTAAATGTTCTCAACGTCAATAATCGCATCGTCGACGACTTCGCCCAGAGCAATGATCAATCCGGCCAGCACCATCGTGTTGATTGTGCCGCCTCGGTAATACAGCACCAGCACCGCCGAGATCAGCGACAATGGAATTGCCACCGTACTGATCAACGCGGTACGCCAGTCGTACAGAAACAACACCAGAATAGCGACGACCAACACACAACCGATGACAAGCGAGTGCGTCAGGTTTTCGAGAGCCCGCTCGATGAACGTCGCCGGACGAAAGATCGTCGTGTCGACCTGGACGTCCCCGAGCGCGGGTTTCAACGCGTCCATCGCCGCTTCGACTTGGTGAGTGACATCCAAGGTGTTGGCCCAGGGTTGCTTCTCGACGATCAGCAAAATCCCCGGCACATCGTTGATGATCGCATCACCGATTGGTGGCGGCGAACCGATTCGCACGTCGGCCACGTCTCCCAGATTCAGCGGTACATTATTCCGAAAGGCGACAACCGTTTCCGCCAATTCCGCGGCATCGTTGACGGTCGTGTCGTGCCGAATCGCCAAACGCTGATTCGGCGTGTCGATGAAGCCACCCGATCCAACCATGACAGACTTCTGCACCGACTGCATGACGGTATCGAGCGTCACGTCGTGAGCCCGCAGACGGTCGGGATCAACAAGCACTTGAAATTGCCGGTCGTAATCACCCCAAATCGCGACGTTGGCAACTCCCGGAATCGCCATCAGTCGCGGACGGATCGTCCATTTCGACAAGACGGTCAAATCCATCTGCGACAACTTCTCGGACGACAGGCCAATTTTCAGCGCGCGACTGAGCGACGACAACGGGGGCAAAATCACGGGCGCGTTGGCAACCGTTGGCAGTCGCGAGGCGCTCAACGCCAAGCGTTCCTGAACAAGCTGCCGCGCCATCAACAAATCGGTCCCCTCGTCGAAAATCAACGTTACTGACGACAGCCCTTGGACTGAAGTCGACCGAATGTCTTGAACATACGGGATTCCGTTCAAAGAATTTTCGATCGGAACCGTAATCAGGCTTTCGACTTCTTCCGTTGTCAGACCCGGTGCTTCCGTCTGGATCTCGACTTTCGGAGGCGCAAATTCGGGAAATACGTCGAGCGGAATGTCGTCAGCCGTGCGAATGCCCAAGACCATCAGCCCGATCGCCGCAGCAACGACGAGTACACGAAATCGGAGAGCTGTCGCAACGAGCCAGTTCATTTCCCAGCTCCGAATTCAGTCCCGAACAATTCCGCAACACCGTCAACGACGACTTCTTCGCCAATCGACGTTTCGGGTGACAGGACTGCCAAGTCATCGATCACGAATTTGACTTGCACCCGTCGTCTGCGAAACTCGTGATCGCCGCTCTTCACGTAAACCCACTCGACGCCGTGAACGTCATACAGAATTGCAGCTCTGGGAACGACGAGTGATTCTGATTCAACGGTCAAAGGCAGAGTCACTCGGACACGTTCGCCCGGCCTGTACCGTCGATTGCTGTTGTCAAGGAAGTAGTACAGGTCAACCGTCGTCGAGAGTGCGTCGGCCGTTGGCGGTGCGGCGACGGGATTCACGGAAACACGATTCAGCGTATCGAATCGGTCGAATTCGGCGGCGCGCTGAGTATCAATCTGTTCCAACATCCCGACATAGACGGGGACTCGAATCCAAAGCCGATCGAGATTCACAATCTCGAACAACGGCGTTCCCACGGTAATCGCCTGCCCGACGGTTGCCGTCACTGTTCTGACGACTCCATCCTGCGGCGCGATTATTGGAATCGGCTTCGCGTCGCCGGTCTCGGCCTCGGCCTCGAGCGTCAACTTGTCGAGCAACTCTTTTCGCGCTTGTGCCGCTTTCAATGCCTCGTCGGCAACGTTCAGAGTTGCCACCGCATCATCGACATCGCGATCACTTCCCACTCTGTCCGCTTGAAGACGCTTCGCCCGCGCCAAAGTGATTTGTGCGGCTTTCACTTGAGCAGCCGCCTGCTTGACGTCTCCCGCGGCGATGATTTGTGACGAGATCAACGACGCGCGGGCGTTTGCCATTTGCACGCGTTCGGCGGCCGTCGGCACTTCTCGTTCTGGCCCGATCAAGGGCAGCAAATGAAAGACCGTCTGTCCGGCGTTGATCTGTAGCCCTGCGACAAGGATCTGATCGTCGTTTGGTCTGACGAGTGTTCCGGTCACGGGAGTCGTTACAAAAACACTGCTGCCGTCAGGAACAACAATTTCCCCGCCCAGCGTTCGATGTCGCGGCACAGCACGCAGTTCGGCCTTCGCAGTCGTGATGCCCAATCGTTGTTCGGCTCTCTCGGTCAGGATAATCCGGTAAATGTCACTTTCATTCGGGTGTTTTTCGAGCTTGGCAGGATCGACCTTTTTTGATTTCGACGACTTGGCATCACCGCAACCCGCAAGCAGACAGATCAGGATCAACCCGTATAGGAATCTCAACCAGGTTGCTTCGCGTGGGAAGTGACGGCACGGACGACGGCTCTCCGGCCGTTTACAGCGGAATATTGACATGTTTGACCTCTCGATCGACTTTCATCGGCTGAGTTTTGCTCGTGGTTTTCTGAGCGGACTTTTCGCGTTCACGCTTCCGCTTTCGTCGTGCGCGATTCGAACGATGTTTTTTCAGTTTGTTTGGCTTGGGCTGTCTACACTGCACGCGCTCGGCTCTGACAGGAAACGTAAGCGAGGAACCTAACGTCTTTCCTCGCTTACGCTTCGGGTTACTGTTGAATGTGCCATTTTCAACCGCTGTCCAACTAACGACTGTCGTGGGCTGTTCCGCAGTCTCAATGGAACTCACTGAAGAACTTGCGGCAGTCGCACGCCAACCGGCAGTGGAGATGTTTTTTTCGGCAGATTGCTTTCGATCAGCGTCGCCACTCGGCCCTTCCGGCTCGTCGATCGATTCCGCAACAAGCCGGTGACCAATACTGCGTTCTAATTCCGCAAGAGCACGCCGCAGTGCACCTTCGAGTTCGACTTCCTGAATTTGACTGTCGATCAGTTGCTGCGTTGTTTGAAGAACCAGGAAATAGGCAACACCGCCGCCCTGGAAGTTCTTTCGTGCCAGCTCGACCGCTGCTTCGATCGAAGGCATGATCTGGTGACGGACAACTTCCAAATTCTCGGATGCTTGCAACAACTGCGTGTGCGCCATACGGAGTTCCAGCGCAATTTGGTCTCTGACCGTCACGTACCTGCGCGCCGCCCGTTGCAGGTTCGCGTCGGCGATGGCGATGCCTCCTTGATTGCGGTTGAAGATCGGAATTGTCGGCCGCAAACCGAGTCCGGCTTCGAATCCGTCAGTCCCTCGCGAATTGGCGTCGAGGATGACATCAACCTGCATGTATTGGTGGCGTGCCAATCCAAGACGTTGACCGGCCGCTTCAATCTGAATCTCAGCCGCCCGCAGATCGGGGCGATTGGCCAGCGCGGCGGCGACGAGTGCTTCAACATCGGAATCGGGTACTCGAACCGGTGAGGCATTAACAACCTTGATCTCGTCGGAGTTCAATGTCAGGCCAAGCAGTACGCGCAACCGTTCGCGTGCCAAACTTACGTCGTGTGATGCACGCTGAGAAGCGGCGCTCGCTTGAAGATAATCGACTTGTACGCTGGCGGTTTCCAACTCACTGATGTCACCAGCATCCAACCGCTTGCGAGTCAGCGTTGCAATCTGGTGCCGCAGCTTCTGAGCTTCCAACATCAGTTCGGCACGACGCTGGGCCTGAACCAGATCGGCGTGTGCCGAACGTACGTCACGAATCACGTCGAGACCATTCTGCACCATCTGATCAGCGACGCGGCACAAATCCAACTCGGCCGCACGCACACGAATCGGCCGCAGCCACAACGCGTCAATGGCTTGGAACCCGGTGAATTCGAGTTGTTTTGGTCCCAACGGAAAAAAGATCGAAAACTGCGGATCAGGGATCAAGCCCGCATCGAGAAGTTGTGCTCTCGAGATTCCAAGTTCCGCCAGAGTCGCCAGAAAGGCCGCATTGTTCCACAGCGCGATCGAGACGGCTTCGTCTTCATTCATTCCATTGTGGAAATTGATTCCGGATGGAATCACCGTTTCCCCCGCAGCCACTTCCTGACCCAACCCGGCTCCCATCCGCGATTGCAGTTCGTCAGAAACGACGTGCCGTCGGCAACACGGAATCGCAGCCTGGCATCCGACTAGCACAACTGTGACGACTCCCGACAGAAACCAGCCGGTAAGTCTTCCGTTGCCCCGCCAAATCCCGAAGCCCCAAATGCG
>CAUZVF010000047.1:0-12423 GCA_963582955.1 Planctomycetota bacterium | reverse complement strand
GGGCGGTGTCGCTGAGTTTTGGGTCCAGCACGATCGAGTCAATCGAAGCGAGATGCTCGCGCGCCGGTTGGCTGAAATTCGACATTGGGTCGGCTGCAATGATCAACGCCGCGTCGGCCTCTTTGCGGGCCAGCACGTCGGACGTTGTGAATTCGCCAGGATTAAAACGAGGATATCCTCGATTCAGGTTGACTCCGAATGGATAACCCGTCGACCACGCCACAACGTTGTCGGCTCCGGTGACATTGCCGTGGCCGCGCATGGGTTTGGCAGTCCAGCGAGTGTGCTTGTTCATGTCGCGAGCCAATGCCAACACGGCTTCGCTGTTCAGGTGCTTGCCGCGAGTCATCGTCACGCCCATGCCGAATAGGATGGCTCCAAACCGAGCTGATTTCATCTTGTTCATGACGTCTTGCAAGCGTTCCAGCGAGATGCCGGTTTTGTCTTCGATCGACGGATCGACGTCGATTCCTTTTGCCAGCGCCCGCAACGCCCACGCCAGTTCGAAGTCAGACTTGGGTTTGATCTGCAAGAAGATGTCAACGGCCTTGGCGCTTTTTGTCTTTCGCACGTCGATCAGAATTGCCGTTCGATCTTTGCGGCCGTTGGGGACGAATTCTCCTTTGGGCATCAGACTGTATTTCGTGAAATGCCGAGGATGGCTCTCAGCCGGATTGCCGCCCCAGAAGATCAAACAGTCGGCCCGGTTCTTGATTTCACCCAAAGAGCACGTCACTTCACCAACACCCTGAAAAGCCATCCCCGATGGTCCGTGGCAGACGGATGTCGTCGTGTCGATCGTTCCGCCGATCCAGTCCGTAATGGCCACCGCGACGCGTTGTGCTTCGCACGTGGAATCCGACAAACCATACGTGATGGGAAATGTCGCGTTCAGCAGAATCTCGGCCGCACGATCGAAGGCCTCTTCATAGGTCGCCGGTTTGCCGTCGACCAAGGCGTCTGGACGCTCTTCGATGTGATGATTGAAAAACCATGCCTTGCCCAGAATGCAGGCATTTTTGGCCTTGGTGATGCGATTGCCCTCAACCGTCAATTCCATATCATCGCAAACACATCCACAAAACGTGCAAGTGGCGTCCTCCACGATTTTCAGTTCGGGAGCCGGTTTTTCTGAGACGGGATGCTCGGCGATACTCATTGATGTGGCCTGTTTTTTCTTGGCAAGGCACTCAAATCATTGGAATATCCGATTCTGGCATATGGCATGAGCGTCGTCAATTCGCAATCGTGGTCTAATACGTTTTGAACATCCGACCCCGAACTGTAATCTCCAATCAGCTTTGTAGAGTGCCAGTGATTGGACATTATGTTAGGGTGGCGTCAACCGAGAGCGCTGCAATCGAACGAGATGCGGTCCATGTCGTCTAGCGTCGGCATCAGTCACACGGAGAAAAGCAAAATGGTGCAACCAAGTTCTTCCAACAGTCTCACGATTCGACTGCGCTATCCGGATCAGCCGGGCAAGTTGGGGCTCATTACAACGACGATCGGTGAAGCGGACGGAGTCATCGGGGCCGTCGATATCGTTGACGTGCAGAGCGGATCGATCACGCGTGACATCACGGTCAACACCAGTGACGTCGAACACGGCCAGAGAATCGTCGACCGCGTGACCGAATTGGCCGACGTCGAAGTCGTCAACGTTTCCGACCAAGTGTTTCTGATGCATCTTGGCGGAAAGATCGAAGTCCGGTCGAAGTCGCCCGTGAAAACGCGAGACGATTTGTCGAAAGTCTACACGCCCGGTGTCGCGCGGGTCTGCCGGTCGATCTTCACCGATCCCGACTCTTCATTCGCATTGACGATCCGCAAGAATACGGTTGCCGTCGTGACCGACGGTTCCGCCGTTCTGGGTATGGGAAATATCGGTCCTCGTGCCGCACTGCCCGTCATGGAAGGCAAAGCAATGCTGTTTCAAGAGTTTGGCGGCGTCAATGCGTTTCCCATCTGCCTGGACACTCAGGATACCGACCGCATTGTCGAGACCGTGTGCGCGTTGGCTCCGACTTTTGGCGGGATCAACCTCGAAGACATTTCCGCGCCCCGCTGCATGGAAATCGAAGAACGGCTGATCGAGCGGCTCGAAATTCCGGTGTTTCACGACGACCAACACGGGACAGCCATCGTCGTGCTGGCCGGTCTGAAAAACGCTCTGAAAGTGGTCGACAAAACGTTGGAATCCATTCGCCTTGTGATCAACGGTGCCGGAGCAGCGGGCATCGCCATCACGCGGTTGCTGCTGACCGCGGGAGTCAAGAACGTCGTCGTCTGTGACCGATCCGGAGCGATCTACCCCGGCCGCGACAACATGAATTCGGCCAAGCAATGGCTCGCCGAAAATACGAATCCCGACCTTGCAAGCGGTTCGCTGTCGGACGTGATCGCCGGAGCAGACGTGTTCGTTGGAGTATCGGCGGCCGGAGCACTCTCGGTTTCCGCCGTTGCAAAAATGGCGCCTACGGCCGTTGTGTTTGCTTTGGCCAACCCAGACCCCGAAATCCTCCCGGAAGATGCGGCGCCGCACGTCCGAGTCATGGCGACAGGTCGCTCAGACTTTCCGAACCAGATCAACAACGTTTTGTGCTTTCCCGGACTGTTTCGCGGATTGCTCGATGTCCGAGCCCGCCAGGTCAACGAAGCCATGAAGCTGGCCGCGGCGGATGCGATTGCCCGAGTCATCGACGAAAGTGAATTGCATGCCGACTACATCATTCCCAGTGTATTCGACCGCCGAGTCGCCAAAGCCGTGGCCCAGGCGGTTTCCGGCGCTGCTTTTGAAACCGGCGTCGCCCGACGCCAGCAAAAGCCCGGCTATCAGGTTTCGTAAGAAGAACCCAAACCCACGATTTTCAGCCAGCGGTTGCTTGACCGGTTGGCGGAAAATGTAGATATCAATGCCGGGCTGGGAAGCGTGAGCGCGTGAGCTTACTGGCTGCGACGGACGGTTTTCGGATCAAGAGTCTCCGCGCATCCCAAGCCGCACGTTTTGATACAACCCAGATTGAGTCGAATGGACTAAGCCAGGAAGCTAACGCATCCCGCTAGCCTGATGGCGAGTCATCTTGCCTGATGACTGCGGCACCTCGCCTAATGGCTAAGGCATCTTGTCGGCGCTGTCTTGAAACAGCGTTTCGGTATTGGTGCCAACGGCGGCAACTCCGATCAAGACGGCCATGATGACCGACAACATGACGGCATATTCGACTGCGGTGGGGCCGTCGTCGGAGACCAGAAAACGGTGGATGGCATTCCAAATGTGATTCGTCATTGCATGCTGCCTTTTCGTTCTGCCCGCGCACAACTGATGGTTGTTTGATCTGAACGCTGAAAGCGCCGAAAGTCCGATTTACCGTTCAAAACAAACAAGCCCTGCGTGCGCAAGATGCTGCAAACGCGGTGCATCTTTCGGCAGCTTGGCGAACTCTGGCCGCTCATGCGGCACGGGTAGGAAGAGTTCCATAGCTTTGCGTCCCGGCCTCACGGCCGGTTTGCCATTCTCGGAACGCATTTGGAGTGAATCTTGGTGGTACGAAAACGTATGTCGCAAAACGAGCGGCGTCAAAACGATTTCAGGTGAAATCTGCGTTGCGAGCGAAATCGTCACATTTCGGATACCACTCGTCGAGAACAGCCTGCCATTCGCTTGGCGTCCGAATCTTGATGAACGCGTCGCGGACGAATTCGTGTTGGGGATGCCCTTGCGAATACTTGATGCCAAACTTTCGCATCTGCATGCAACATTGTTTCGGTTCGTAAACTTCCAGAGCCAGACGAAAGTGCTCGGCGAGTATTGCATGTTGTTCGAAAAATGTCGGCGCCTCCGGTGATTCACCGGCCGCGAGTGCTCGCGCTTGAGCGAAGATCCACGGATTGCCGATTGCTCCGCGTGCGACGGTGACTCCGTCGACGCCGGTTGTGGCGATCATGTTCAGACAATCTTCGGCCGTGAACAGGTCTCCGCTGCCCAGCACAACGCGGTCGCCGGCGTGTTGTTTGACTTTCCGCAGAAAATCCCAATTGCTGGGACCGTCGTAGCGTTGCACGACAGTGCGGCCATGAACGGTGATGGCGGCGACGCCGCGATCGTAGGCTCCGTCGAAAATCTCGAAGAACTTGTCGCGGCTCTCGGAGCTGTCGTCGATACCGCGCCGCATTTTGACCGTGACGGGGATATTTTCGGGAACAGCCTCGCGGACGCGGCTGACAATTTCTAACGCCGTTTCCGGTTGGCTCAGATGGAACCCGCCGCGGCAACGTCCCAGCACTTTCTTGACGGGACAACCGAAGTTAATGTCGATCACATCGAATCCGGCTTCGGCCAGTCGTTGCGCCGCCGGACCGAATTGCGTCGCGTCGGCTCCCATCAGTTGCCCGCCAACCGGATGTTCCTCGTCGCTGATCTTTAGATAGCGGCGCGTCTTGTGGCGGTTCTTGACGGTGTTGACGAATTGGTCCAGCATCACCTCGCAGATTGTGTACGGAGCCCCCAGTCGCCGCGCGATGACTCGCATGGGCCAATCGCTGTAACCGCTGAGCGCGGCTTGCACGATGGGGAAATCGAGCTGGATCGGACCGATGATTAGTGGTTGAAGTTGAGTTGTTGTTGTCATGAGTGGCATTAAGCGATGTGCTACGGATTCAACGGTATGAGAGACACTTCCTCACCGATCCCGTTGTACGCTGGAAACGTGACTCCAGTGCTAGGCAAATCAGGTAGCTCGTAAGTCATCTTTCCACCGACGCGGGGTCGGTGGTGGGGAATCGAGTGACTGCTCGCTCGGCGGGCGATGTGATTTTGTCCTAATTTCGACCAAGCCCGATGCTCTTGCAGTATTTGATGCTGCGTTCGATTTCGGCGCGCTGGTAGTCCTGATCGGCTGTTTTGCGATCAACTCCTTTTGGACGCTGATGAGCGGCCCTCGGTTTGCCCTTCCTGGCCAATGCAAGAAACTGGTCGTAACCCTTCGGTTTGCCGTTGGGCCACGCTTTCCAAAAGTGGTCTTTGTTGACGGGAATCTCACGGTTGGAACCTGAAATCGTCTCGATGTTGACTGGGGCATTGGGGCACAGTTCGGCAAAGCGGGCGAAGTACTTTTTCCAATCGACCATGCCATCACCCATGGCCGTCCACTGAATTGTGACGCCGTTTGGACTTTCCCAAAAAGCTGCATCACGCAGGCTGGTTGTCAGAGTGTATGGTCCGAGGTTTTCGAGATTGACCAGCGGATCTTCGATTGTCCACGCGGCGTTGCCGGAATCCATGTTGGCGCCGACCCAGTCCTTGCCGGCTTCTTCAATCAGACGCACCAGTTCCAGCGAGTGCATGTCGCCGGCATGATTCTCGATGGCAATCTTGATGCCCGCATCGATTGCCCGGCTACGGCAGGCTTTCAGAACTTTGACCGTATCGTCAATACGAGCATCAATGCCGCCTTTCGTCAGACGATCTCCGCCGGCGCCCAGAATGACGCGAAACACAGGCGAGCCCAGTGCCTTGGCAGCGCGGATGCCCAGTTTTAGATGCTCTTCAGCAGTGCCCCATTCTTTTTTGAATCGCACCGATGTCGGACAAATGCTCCAATTGCCAAGGTAGATGGCAATGCCCTTGTCCGACGCGTACTTTCGGACGTCCGTCAAATGACCGTCTTCGAGACTCGGGAATGCGTAGAAATCCGTGATGAAGAGCGCATCGACTTTCAGCTTGGCTGCGTAGTCGACCAGTTGTTTGTCTTTCCAATTCATCTCGCGGACCGCGAAGTTGTCGATACCGAGTTCGAGTGGTTTCGGAGTCCTCGTCGCGGCATTTGCGAGATCCGGTAAACCAATTGCTGCGGAACCGATCGATGCCGCAATGGTGTTAACAAACTGGCGTCGAGTAATATTGATATCGGAAGTGTGCATGGAAGTAATTTTCATTGACAGAGGTCTCGTTAATTCCGCGGATTGAGATTCGTAAATTCGGTCACAGCTCGTTGGCCTCCGGGCGAAATCGAAACCAACCATAAATGATCAGAACAAATCCCGTCAAACAGACCGGGAGTGCAATCTGCGCGCCCTGCGTAAACAGATAGAGTCCGTAGATGAAGATCAAGTTTCCGGCAATGATCACCACGCGGCGGATCTTGTTTGTTTGTTGGCTCATGGGCCGCGTCCAATCGTTTTCGGAATCTGTGGATTCTGCTCGCATTGTCTCGACGAGCCGCGTTTAGTCAACACGCCGCGGTCGAGTCGTGCAAGAGTTCGTGCCACGAAACAAAACTAGCCCGGATTATTCATGAACATTCGGTAATTCGACGGAAGTAATTGTGAGCACAATGGTTCCGCCAAAGTCTCGAAATACACAGTATTGGCGAGCGGCATGCGTCAGCTTGCCGGCAAACCCTGCGCATCGTTGTCGGAAGGCTAACGCCTACCGCTCGCCTGAATAATCCGGGCTAGGCGGTTTCAATCACGAATTGCCGATGTTTGACTTTTCGATTCACGGCTTTGAAACGCGGCATTGTTGCGAATTTCCGCGCGACTTCTTGTGCACGATTCGAGTCGACAACGCCAGCATGCACGTGCAAGAGTTGCCGCAAGACCAGCGGGTTGTCGCGAGTTGTTTGAATCGGCTCTTGCATGCAAATCGAACAACCCATCCAGCCGTCTGCGCGCACGTGCCAGTGATTGGGATAACGGGGATTGTTGGGATGATCGAAGTACGTGATCCCCTCGGTTTTGCCTGACGGAACCGGGCCGCTGTAGTCTATCCAGCGGGCTTGCTTGCCGAAAATGTTGCGTTCGTGAATCCGTCCGTCACTGTTTGTCAGTTTTCCACCGCCGAAATGCTCGGAGATGTTTTTGGCGACACGCACCGCCAGGAAGCCGAAGTTCGTTTTTCCAAATTCGAGTGTTTCGGCCTTGGGCACGAACGTCGACTGGAGATCAAGCAGATATTGCCCCTCGGAACCGGGATACAAAACGGCGACGAACAGTTGCTCGAGCAGTTCGTTCGGATCGTGGCCGTCGTACCATCCCAGCGAGAACGCCATGACAGCTTTGTCGTCGCCGTCTTCGTAGCACAGCCAGCGTTTCTGCCGGATACGGGCGTCAGTCTGGTCGCTCCAAAAATCAATTCCGAGCACTTTTTGATGCGCGAACCAAACCGATCGGTGATGGTCGTGATTCTGCGCGCCGGGATGTCCCATCCGCGTCAACGAACGACCCGACGGCCCCAGCAGCGGATAAAAAAACGGCCTCGGATATTGTGGCCCGAAATGCCAGCGGAAACGTTCAACGCCGTCAATCTGAAACGACACTTGGTGCTCGGGAAGTGGGATGATTTGGCAGCGCGGAAACTGATAGCTCATTTCGCGGCGGTCTCGTTTCTTGACGTTTCTAAAAACTGTGTCGTGAACGCCTTTGTGGCGTCAACGCTGTCGGGTTCGATCGACCCGGCCTCGACCAACTGCGCGGCCAGCGTTGTCCACCGGTCACTCGTCATGTGACCGAGCTTTTCCAGTGGAACTGATTCGCTGACGCAAAGTTTCTTGAGTTGCTCGGCACCGTATTGAAGAACATCCAGGTCCATTTCCGGATTCAACTTGTGGATGAGTTTATTGGTCTCGTCGGGTTCCGCGAGATAGTGCTTCCAGCCACGAATCGAAGCGCGGACCATTTTTTTGACAAGGGCCGGATTCGATTCGATGACGGCGCGATCGGAAAACAACAAGCTGGTGTAGGGATTGAATCCGGTCTCGGAAACCATCAAACAATGCGGATCGCCGCCGTTCTTCTTGGCGATGAAGGGTTCACTGAAGATGTATCCTTGCTGGGCGTCGATTTCTTTTTCCATGAATCGTCCGGGATTTCCGTTGTAAGGCACAATTCGAACGTCGTTGAAGAACCCATTCTTACTGAGAAACTGAGCAAACGTTGATGTCGCTGAAACTGCAATCGTGCGATTCTTGAGTTCGCGGAATTTTGAAATGCCGGACGACTTGCTGACGATCAAACACCGAGGACTCTGTTGCATCGGTGACATCAACGCAACGATATCGGCGTCCTGGGCTCGTCCGAGGAACAACCGATCGGCATTTGTGACACCAAACGATTCCTTCCGCGACAGGACTTGCGGAATGACGAGAATCCCCGGTCCACCGGCCGTGATCTTGACGTTCAGTCCTTCCGCTTGGAAGTAGCCATGAACTTCAGCTGCATAGAAACCGCCATGTTCGGCTTCCGGACGCCAATTCAAGAACAGTTCCACGTCGGTCATCGCGGCATCGTTCGACCGCTGAGACTGGGTGCCACTATCGTTTTTGGTTGCGTCGGTGTTGCATCCGACAGTTGAAATGGCCAAAGCGAGAACAAGCTGGCGAAAGTGCATGAGATTCTCTGTGAGTTGGATTAACGTGTGCAAAACCAGGAGAGTATGAAGGTGTTACTTGTTTAACGGCAAGCCGTAGGCGACTTCGTGCTGCACACACCGTCGCCTACGGCTTGCCGTTAAACAAATACATCATGTGTGCGAATAATCCTCACTCAGCGTCTAGGACGCTGTCGCCTGCTGATCATACCAACGCGAGAGGATGCTCGCACCGATGGCGCTAACGGCCGCGAACATCACGACGCCCAACAGCGTTGACGCAATCACCGATGCAAATAACACGTCGGTTTTCATGGCCTCGAATTTCCAGCGAATCAAATAACCCAGACCGTAACTGGACGACGACATTCCGGCGAAATATTCGCCAACAATCGCCCCAATCACGGCCAATCCGGATGAAGTCTTCGCGCCCGCGATAATGAACGGTATCGAGTTTGGCAGCCGCAGTTTTGTCAGAATCTGCCAGCGCGAGGCATTGTGGAGCCGAAACAAATCGAGCAGATCGGTGTCGACATGCAACATTCCCGCTGTTGCGTTTGTGATGATGGGAAACAGACAAATGATGAACGAGACCGCCACGACACTCTGAAAACCGAATCCAAAAAACCGCAGGATCAGAGGCGCGATGGCGATCATCGGAACGGTCTGCAGGAAGATCGCGTAGGGATAACAACTGCGGCGAATCACGCCGGATTGTGAAAACACCGAGGCAATCAGCGAACCGATCACCAAGCTCAGGGCGAATGCGCACAACGCGATCTCGGCCGTCAGAGCCGTCGCGTTCGCGATGCTCTTGAATTCACGGATACCGGCATGCACGACCAGCAGTGGCCCGGGCAGGAAAATTCGATTGACCCCCGTCAGCGTCACGTACAACTGCCAAACCACCATGACGATCATCATGGCGACGAACGGTGGGAGCAACTGCCGGACGAACCGCCAGATCCCGATCACGATTCGAAATGGCCAATTCGTCCGATGATCGGTGCTGCCATCTGACGTGGCATGGTTTGTCACTTGTTGGTTCCTTTTTTCGGATGAGCCATAGGCTTTGGCGAGCGGCAAATGAGAGTTTACCTGAAGGAACCGGACGCTAGCGCGTGCCGGCTGATAATATGAGCCGCCGGGCGCTAGCCCGCGGTTACCTACGGGTACGTTCTCATCTGCCACTCGCCCCAATACCGCGTGTGACGAATCGTGTAAAACTCGACCGTAAAGCGGTAGGAGTCTCTCATGTCTTTCTGTTTCGCAACATCGAGTGTACTTCGCCCGTCAATCGGGCAAATTCGGAATTTGAACGCAGTTTGGCGTCACGGGGATACGGAAACGGAACGGAAATCTCTTGCACGATTCTGCCAGGTCCTTCACTCATCACAAGGACTCGCTGGCTCAGGAAAACGGCTTCCGCGACGTTGTGAGTTACGAAGGCTGCCGTCCACTTCTTTTCCAGCCAAATCCGCATCAGCTCTTCATTGAGTTGTTGTCTCATCAAGTCGTCGATCGCCGTGAACGGTTCGTCCAGCAACAGGATTTCTGGGTTCGTGACAAGTGCTCGTGCCAGTGACACGCGCATGCGCATTCCGCCGGAAAGCATCCGCGGATACTTGTTCGCGTCCTCGGGTTTCAGCCCGATCAGGCGAATACTGTCTTCAACGGCGTGATTCCGTGCATCGGCCTCGGCGCGATGCAATTCCATCGGCAGGCGAATATTTTCCGCAACCGTTCGCCAGGGCAACAAGTTCGGCTCTTGAAACACAAACGCCACGCGATGGTCACTCTGGCGAGTTTCCACGGCCGTTCGTCCGGCCACCAGAATTTCGCCTGCCGTGGGCTGAACCAATCCAGCAATCAGCTTTAGCAGTGTCGACTTCCCACAACCGGAAGGTCCAACAATCGAAACAAACTCACTGGACCGCAATTCAAGGTCGACGCCCGCGACGGCCGTGTGCTGATCATCAAACACGACACCCACCGATTTGGCTTCAACAATTGCATTGCTGGTCATGCAAGGCGGCCGTTAGCGAATTCCCGATATTTGTCCGTCAAATGGTTCTATCTTCACGCCACTTGAGACGCGCGGCAAGCGACATCGCCGTGGCGAGTGGTTATGATTCTTGAATCGCGTGTCACAGATAATTCATTGTTTAACGGCGAACCGAAGGCGACAGTGTCTCGTGCCGTCAATGGGAACGCCCACACAAAGTCGCCTTACCGTTAAACGATCCGACCTAGAATGTGCGGCAAGCTGAGTTCCCAATCGCGAGTTCTGATGTGGATCGTTGTCGTTTTTGCCATCGCAATTCCCGCCGTTCTCGCATCATTGAGCTTCATGGCAACGCGGCCGGACTCCTTGGGCCTTCATGACGGGCGGCTTGCGGAATGTCCTGAAGCGGCGAACTGTGTTTGCAGCCAATCCGATGCGGAGGCTCATCGGATCGGCGCGCTGCGAATTTCCGAGAAGCATCTGGAATCTTCGCGAGAGATGTTCGTAGACCAGCTTGCATCGGCCGTCGAATCGTTGTCCGGAAGCACCATCACCGAACGGTCTGAAAACTACATTCACGCGGAATGCAAGAGCATGATTTTTCGATTCGTCGATGATTTTGAATTGTACGTTGATTGGGAAAACGGAAACCTGCACTTCCGGTCGGCGTCCCGAATTGGTTACTCGGATCTTGGCGCGAACCGGCGGCGTGTTGAACTGATTCGACAAGAGTTGCTGAGTGCCGGACTGGCCCGAAACCATCAGTGAAATCCTATCTCAATCGTCGAATTGGAACGAATGTTCCATATTTCGGCGAGTTTTTCGGAAGAATCGTTGCAATTGTCATATACAGAATTTTCTGACAACTTGCCCTAGAAATCTTCTTTTTGTTTTGATTGGCGCGTTTCGTAACCATAAACTCTTTAATTCTGATGCAGGCTATGTGACGTATCACAAACAAGTAAACTGCCGATGGCAGTGCTGGTTGAGACAATCTTTACTACTGATGAGGAGTCGGGCTATGGCGACAGACGGTTCAGCACAAGTTGATGTGGCAGCTCTTACGAAAAAAGCGGAACAAGTCGATCGCGATACCGCCGCGGTCATTGCGGCAATCGGACGTGGGAAACGAGTCCGGCTTTGTTTGACGCTCGCCGGGTTGGTTCTGGTGGTGGGAGTTGTTTGGCTCTTTGCGAATCTGATACTTCAGTTTGGCGATCAAGAAACGCTCGATGAACTGTCAGAACTAGCCGAGCAGCGGCTCAAATCTAACTCCGACGCTTACACCGGTCAGGTCAAGACATTGGTCGACAACGCGTCTCCCATACTGAAGGAAGCATTCCAGAATCAGGCAAACAAGGATAAGCCAATTTATACGGCTGCTCTTAAGGAGCAACGCGACCTTCTTCAAAAGAATCTGGAACAACGGCTCAGAGACAAGATCCAAGAACGGCATCAGAAAATGCTGGCGCAATACAAATCGATCCTGGAAACGGAATTTCCCGCTGCCAAGGACGAGGAGATGCGCGATCGGATGGTGATCAACTTCCAAACTGCTTTGGATGGATTGATTGAAAAGTACTACATCGGGAAGTTCCGTAGTGCGTTCGAGAGCATGTACGATACGTGGGACAATTTCGATATAGCCGATCCGGCCGAGGGAAGTGAACTTGCGCTGGAGGACGAACTCTACGGCAACTTGATTGAGTTACTGACGATAAAACTTTCAGTCCAGCACGAAATGTCTGACCTAGACGACGTCCAAATCGAAGGGCGACCCGGAAAAACAGACGAGAACAAATAAAAACAAGTGCCGGAATCGGAATGGCCGGCAACCGGCCATTCTCGTACGCAACAGACAATCCCTTAAAACATTACACGAGGAAATATAACGATGGCAGATCCCACGAATCCGACTCCGGCAGAAAAACCAGCGGCTCCGGCAGATACTTCCGTGCAAGAGTTGAATGCCAAAATCGACGCGGCTCAGAGCAATCTCGCGCAGGCGTCGGCAAAATTAAACAGTTCGGCAACGACAACAGCCGTCGTT
>CAUZVF010000046.1:0-12527 GCA_963582955.1 Planctomycetota bacterium | reverse complement strand
GAACTCGGACGAGGATATTCCTAGCGACAAGAGACCATTGGATGCCGGCTTCATTCGGTTGCCGTGGGAACTGTTGAACGACGCGGAAATCAACGGCCAAGAGAGCCAATTGAGCCGAATCGAAGCGGCGGCGAACTCGCTGAGTGAAAACATCGACAACGTTGTTTTGCTGGGCATCGGCGGGTCGTACATGGGAATGCGGGCGCTGTTTGAAACACTGCGTCATCCCTATCACAACGAGCTTAACCGATCGCAAAGAGAGGAAATCCCGCGCCTCTATTTTGAAGGCAACAATCTTGATAACGACGATGTTTCGGGTCTGTTGCAACTGATCGGTGGCCGCTGCCGCGACAAAGACGACCTCATGCAACGTTGGGGAATTATCGTTATCAGCAAGTCGGGCGGCACTTTGGAAACCGCGGTTGCCTTTCGGATTTTTCGACAGGCGTTGCAGGATTACTACGGTCCTGATTCGGACGAAAGCCGCCAGCAAATCGTCGCCGTCACGGGAGACACTGGAAAGCTGCGCGACCTGTCGAATGACGCCGAGTATCCGCATGTCTTTTCGATTCCGAACGATGTCGGCGGCCGGTTCTCGATCTTCACGCCTGTCGGCTTGGTTCCCTCGGCTGTTCTCGGAATGGACATCCGCCGGTTGTTGCAGGGTGCGGCGGATATGACCGAAACATTCCGCACGGAATCACCCGGTTCAAACCCTGTGCTCGATTACGTGACAACTTGCCATGCGTTCGAGCGCGACCACGGCTTGAATATCCGCGTATTGTCGACATGGGGCGCGCGACTGGAATCGGCCGGCCTGTGGTATGACCAACTGCTCTCCGAAAGTCTGGGCAAACAAGAACGCGGAGCGACGCCGATCACGGCCGTCAACACGCGCGACTTGCACAGTCGCGGCCAGCAGCATCAGGAAGGCACGCGAGACAAACTCATCACAAATGTGATCGTCCAGAAATCCTCATCGTCAGCGGTTTTCGTTCCGGAACTCGCCGACGATCACGATCAATTGAATCAGCATGCGGGAAAAACCGTGCCGGAACTGATGTCGGCGGCGTTTCGAGGAACGAATCAAGCTTACGCCGACGACAAGCGGCCGACGGCCGATATCCTGATCCCTGAACTCAATGAGTACGAGTTGGGCCAGTTGTTCCAAATGCTGATGTTGGCAACCGTCGTGGAAGGCCGGCTGCTCGGCATTAACCCCTACGGCCAACCTGGTGTCGAAATGTATAAGCGAAACATGACGCACTTTCTTGGAAAAAAGACCACAACTTGAACGCAGCGAATGCGAAGGGCTTTTTCACATGACGACAACAGTAAGATTTCTCGGACACGGAACATTCTCAGTCAACACGGCCGGAAAGCAAGTTGTGATCGACCCGTTCTTGACCGACAACCCAGCGGCTTCGACAACAGCCGACGAGATTGAAGCCGACGCAATCATCGTCAGCCACGGTCACGGAGATCATATCGGCGACACCGTTGACATCGCCAAACGCACCGGGGCACTCGTCATCGCGAATTTCGAGATCACCGAGTGGCTGACGAGCCAGGGGATCGCCAACGTCCATCCGCAACACATCGGCGGATCGTTCCGGCACGAATTCGGCACGGTCAAACTAACCATCGCGCATCACGGCTCGATGCTGCCAGACGGAGCCAATGGAGGCAACCCGTGTGGTGTGCTCTTGAAGCTTGATGATGGCACGATTTATCACGCCTGTGACACGGGCCTGTTTTACGACATGAAACTGATCGGCGAAGAGGGAATTGACTTGGCAATTCTGCCAATCGGTGACAACTTCACAATGGGACCTGACGATGCCCTGCGGGCCGTCAAGCTGATCGATCCCAAACGTGTCGTCCCCGACCATTACAATACATGGCCGTTGATCGAGCAGGACGCGGATACCTGGGCCGACAGAGTGCGTTCGGAAACGTCAACCGAGCCGATCATCATGCAGCCGGGCGACACGCTCGAACTGTGAATCCCGCTGACAAGCTGAGCGGCCCAACGCAGCAAGAGCAATGCGGCTCAAGGTTCCAGGCTAGCGGGAACCGTTAGTTTCCTGGCCCCCACGAACGGTTTTCCGAATGCCGCGTGTCAAGTGAGTTCCGGGCTACCGATCACAGTTGCAAAACAGTGATAAGACCCCACAAACGGAACTTTCGTCCCTCCCACTCGGCAGCCTTGAAACGGGTCTTGTCAGGAGCTGCCGGTCGTTCCGATTACGTCGACTTTTCCACGTCATTGCAGCCCGAATTATCCGTCTGCGCTGCATATTCGTTAGAAATGGGAAAACCATAGATATAAGGAAATGTGGATTCCGATATTTTAATCGTGAGAATCTGGCCGAAGCCGGAATGCACGCAACGATGTGCTTGTGGCCGATCCTCTCACTTTGATGACGAAGCACCCGTCAGTGAATCAACTGAAAACAGCATTGGACGATGCTGGAATCAAGGAACAAGGACGTGATTTCCAGGCGACTGTGTCTCGCGATAGCATGTTTGTTCTTCTTGAGTGGCTGCCTGATGCCGTGTGGCCGGAAGCCCAACTCGCCCAAGGTCTCGATTTTCGGGAGTGTGTGGGCCGAGACGAAGTGCAAAGCGAAGAACGTGGCTTCCGCCGCCAAATCAAAGTGCGGATTCAGTAGCAAGTTGCCGCGTCAGGCATGCGAACCCAAACGATATTTCTCGTTCGGTTACTCGTTCAAAAAAGACACGAAAGTTGTCCGGAAGAACGCAAAGCTGTGTGCGCACAAATCAATGCGAAATCTTGGTGGGCGATTCTCCAAAGATTACAAAGACGGATTCGAGACGGCCTATGTTGACATCGCGTTGGGAGCATCGGGGGCAACGCCGGCAATCCCTCCCGAGAAATACTGGAAAGCTTATTTCCGAACGAACCGCGGACGCGCTCGCGCGCAACAGTGGTTCGAGGGCTATCGGTCAGGATCCCAACACGCGGAAGCAACAGGCTTCACAAGATTTAACGACATTGCCTCGTCGGGCGAAGTCGTCGCAACCAGACCCGGGCAATCGCATCAAGTGATGCCGGCTGGATTCGTCGCGCCACAGCAAGTTCCGCCCGGCATGCTTATGGGACCGTCAGTTCCGAACGGAATGGGCCCGATGCCGGCCGGAACACCGATGTTTGGGCCACCCACGGCGATTCCTTACGGAATGCAAAACGGAATGCAACAAAGCCCCATTGGTCCAGGCGTTCAAATTCCTCAATTCGCGCCTCCACGTGGTCCGCGAGTTTGGTAAAGGCGATCGACGTCACCACGATTTGAAAATCAGCACACGTTCAATTCACGCATCGGAAAAACGAGGTCAGCACCGATGAAGAAAGATCGCCGAAAAATGGATTGTCCGTGGCGCGATGCCCAGAAGACGAAACAACATCCCGTCGCCGCGCCAGGTCGAACTTGCCGTACGACGGCAACCTTGCTGCTGGCCGCGCTGTCGCTGATCTGTTGGTCGGGTTGTGCCGCGTTGCATCCCATCGGCGGCATACCGGCTAGCTATCTGCCGCATGAACTGAAATCACCAAGCCGATCGGGAAAACGCACGATCGACCTGTCGTTGCTTAAACAAACGCCTCCAGAAGAATATCTCGTCGACGCCGGTGACACGCTGGCGATTTACATCGAGGGCGTTCTTGGTGACCGATCACAGGTCCCGCCAGTTCATTTTCCACGTGGGGACGAATCCATTGCACCGTCTTTGGGATTCCCGATTCCAATTCGTGATGACGGTACGATCTCGCTGCCATTGATGAAAACTCCGCTCAACGTGCGCGGCATGACGCTGACACAGGTCGAGCAAGCTTTGAGAAAAAAATACACCACTGTTGGGTGGCAAATACTGCGGCAAGGCCGCGACCGCATCCTCGTCAGCCTGCTGAAACCTCGAGAATACGCCATTCTTGTGATCCGACAAGAAGGCTTCGGCGCATCGGGAAGCAGTGGCGGACCGTTCAACCTGGGGAACTTGAAAGAGGGAACCGGACAAATTGTCAATTTGCCGGCTTACAAGAACGACGTTTTGCATGCGTTGGCGAAAACCGGCGGCCTGCCCGGTACGGACGCCGAGAATATCATATACATCATCCGCGACCGGCGCAGCACCAAGTCGCGCCGTTCGACGAACCGGACGCATCCGACTCCCGTCAACATGCCTCAGCCGATTAGTACGGGAAATCCGGTTCCAGGATTACCACCGCGGACGGAACCGATTCAGCAACAGTTGCCCGACTCAATGATGCCGAACAACGGAGAGCCGTTGGAGTCGACATTCATTAACCCGCTCCAGTTTCCGTACACCGATGCTCAAGACATTTGGGAAGGCTTTCAGCCGGCTCATGTCATCCAAGACGGTGCCATCGTCCAGCAGATATCGGGGAACTACATCGCCAATAATAACGGTTGGGGAAATTCACTTCCGATGCCGAACGGTCCGGCAATGATTCAACCTGCTGTCAGCCATGCCTGGGGACATTCTCAAGTGTCGGCACCGATTCCGCCGACACCCGATCCGGTTAGTTCGCCGCCAGAGCTGCCAAGTCCGGCCGAGACGCAAACGAATGCGGTGCCCTCACAAACGCAACCAGCAACGCCCCAGGGACGTCCATTGCCGTACCTGCCCAGTCAGCCGATTCCATCAATGATGTCCGGTGGTCAATGGTATGCCTCGGACATGTTCGGTGGCGGCCAACCAACCGTTGATAATCCGCGAATCATCAAGATTCCCATCCGGTTGTCGGCCGGTGAAACTGTGAGTTTCACGGAAGAAGACGTCATCCTTGAAAACGGAGACATCGTCTTCATCGAGTCGCGCGATACCGAGATCTTCTATACTGCCGGTTTGCTGGGCGGCGGTCAGTACACGTTGCCCCGCGATTACGATTTGGACATTCTCGGAGCGTTGTCAATCGCGCAGAATCAACAAAACCAAGGTGGCGGTGGTGCACAGAGCCAGAATTCGGTGGGAGGCATGTCGGCGTTGAACCAGGATGTCTCGTTCAGTGCCAGCGACTGCGTCATCCTGCGGCAAATGCCAAATGGAAAACAGGTGCCGATCAAAGTCGACCTGTACCGCGCGCTGCGGTATCCCGAAGACCGCGTTTTGATTCAGCCGGGTGATTACATCATCCTTCAATACACGCGGCTCGAAGCTGTTGGCGCCTTCTTCGAACGATACTTGCTGGAACCGTTCGTATTCGGTATCGCGGCCTCTCAGCTAACGAGCAACAACCGCAACTGACGATTGACGCGAACCGGTGCAGCCGATTCAATACTGTGAATCAACGTCGTCGCAGCCAGCGTCCGTTCCAACTTCAGTGTGATTGCAGTGTTCCATGCCCCGTGAAGACGATCTTTCCTTGCTGAAGGAATACACCAAGCACGAGAGTCTGATTCGCCATATGTTGGCCGTCGAGGCGGCCGTGCGAGCCTATGCCGGCAAGTTTGGTGAAGATGAAGACAAGTGGGCCACGGTCGGTTTGCTCCATGATTTCGACTACGAGCGTTGGCCGAATGCGCCGGATCATCCTCTGAAGGGCTCCGAGATTCTGAAAGAGCGTGGATATCCCGACGACGTCATTTATGCCATTAAGTCGCATGCCGACTATTTGGAAGATTGTCCCCGCGTCTCATCAATGGACAAAACTCTCTACGCCTGCGATGAACTCTGTGGTTTCATCACGGCTTGTGCCTTGGTGCGTCCGGGCCGGTTGGAGGGAATGAAGGCCAAGAGTGTCCGAAAAAAGATGAAGCAGGCATCGTTCGCCGCAGCCGTCAACCGCGACGATATCATCAACGGCGCCGAAGACTTGGGCGTTGATCTGAACGAGCACATCGACTTCTGCATTCAAGCCATGCAGTCGATTGCCGCGGAATTGGACCTTGTTGCCGAGTGACATTTCCAACCGAATCGCGCTGCTTGCCGACGCTATCTTGACTTGTTAGTTTTGAGGCCACGCTTCTATAAGAGCCGTCCCACTGTCGTTTGCAAGAAACCAAATGAAGTCACCCAAATCACGATCGACGACGATTCTTAGCGTCCGTCACAACGGCCATGTCGCGATCGGTGGCGACGGGCAAGTCACTTACGGCGATGCGGTTTTGAAAGGTGACACTCGCAAAATCCGCTCGATGCTGGATAATTCCGTGCTCGTCGGCTTTGCCGGCTCGACGGCCGATGCGTTCGCGTTGATGGAACGCTTCGAAACGAAAGTCAAGGACTATCCCGGCAATATTCCTCGGGCGGCGACCGAGTTGGCTCGTGATTGGCGCACCGACCGTGTGCTGCGCCGGCTGGAAGCCTTGATGGTTGTCGTCAACGACGAACACAGCTTGTTGCTGACGGGCAATGGCGATGTTGTCCAGCCGACCGACGGTATTCTCGGAATCGGTTCGGGGGGACAGTTTGCCGTCGCGGCAGCGCGGTCTCTTGTTCGTCATTCCAAACTGTCGGCGGCCGAAGTCGTCAAGGAATCGCTGCTGATCGCATCCGAGATCGATATCTATACGAATGACAGTATTATTGTGGAGGAACTCAAGTGCAAGAAATGACGCCGCGCCAGATTGTCGCGGAGTTAGGCAAACACATTGTCGGGCAGCACGATGCCAAGCGGGCCGTGGCCATCGCGCTGCGAAATCGCTGGCGCTGGAAACAATTGCCCGATGAGCTGCGCCGCGAGATCACTCCCAAGAATATCGTCATGATCGGGCCGACGGGCGTTGGCAAGACCGAAATTACGCGCCGGCTGGCAAATCTCACGGGCGCGCCGTTCATCAAGGTTGAGGCCACCAAGTACACGGAGGTCGGATACTACGGCCGCGATGTCGAGAGCATTATCCGCGATCTCGTCGAAAAGGCGGTCAATATCGTCCGTTCCAAAAAGCGAAAGGAAGTCCAGGAAGAGGCGGAAGAGCGCGTTGAGGAACGTCTGCTAGACCTGCTGGTCCCGGCCCCCGAACCATCGGTTCCCGAGTGGGTTGCCGAAGATGCGCTTTCGACAACTGACGCAGATGATGATAAGAGCTTTCAGCGATACGAGCGTACCAAAGATAAATTCCGTGACATGCTGCGTAACGAGAAACTGGAAGACCGGGTTGTCGAACTGACGGTCGAACAACGCAACACGCCCATCCAAGTCTTTTCGAACATGGGCATCGAGCAAATGGACATGGATTTCCAGAGCATGTTCGAAAAAATCATGCCGCGGCAGAGCAGTGAACGGGAAGTCAAAGTCAGCGAAGCACGCCGCATTCTTCTGGAACAAGAGACTGAAGCATTGATGGACAAAGACGCCATCAACGAGGAAGCCATTGAACTGGCCGAAAACACCGGCATCGTCTTCCTGGACGAAATCGACAAAATCTGCGGCCCCGAAGAGGGCGGACGCAGTGCCGACGTCAGCCGGCAAGGAGTGCAGCGGGATTTGCTGCCGATTGTCGAAGGGACAACCGTCCAAACGCGACATGGGTCAGTCAGGACTGAATACATGCTGTTCATCGCGGCCGGCGCGTTCCACCGCTCGAAACCTTCTGACTTGATGCCGGAACTTCAAGGCCGGTTTCCCATCCGTGTCGAGCTGCAAGACCTCACGCGTGACGACTTCATTAGGATTCTGACCGAACCAACCAGTTCGTTGACAACACAGTATCAGGAACTCTTGGCAACCGAACGCATTAAGCTGAAGTTCAGCAAGGATGGCATTGAAGCGATCGCGGACGTTGCGTTTCAGGTGAACCAGTCGACTCAGAATATCGGTGCCCGGCGATTGCACACGATTCTGGAACGGCTATTGGAAGACATCAGCTTCGAAGCTCCCGACAGCCGCAAAAAGACATTTACCATCAACGCCGCTTACGTCAATCAACAGATGGAAGAGATCCTCAACAACGAAGACCTCAGCAAGTTCATTCTGTAAGCCACGGATGGATAAAATGTCCGGCGAAAACGATCAGCCGAAGAAGCCCAGCGATCGCCGCATCAAGACGCGTCACGCGGGCAATGCCGCCGCGCTGGTTGTTCGCGATGACGACATCATGCGTACAGGCATTAATGGCGATCTCTATGATGTTTCAGCAACCGGTGTCGGTCTCACCTTGGAAGCGGAAGTGAATCTTACAGAACAGGTGCGCATCACGTTGAACAATCCTGTCCAACGTATTCAGAAAGAAACACGCGGAACAGTCCGTCATGTTTCCCAACATCAAGACGGCACGTGGCGCGTCGGCATCGAACTGGCAACTCGATTGACACCTCTGGAGGTCAACTTGCTGAAGATGGGCATCGAGCCATCTTCACGTGAAGACTCTTCCGAGTGGATTTGACCCGTCGTCATAAAGATTCATTTTTATTTGATCGATTCGATCGTCTTAATCACGGCTTCTTCGTCGTAGGATTCTTCGTTAATCACCAGCATTACACCAGTGAATCCGTTCTTGCCTTTGAAGGCACCCGTCACTCGGCGAAACTTCCCTTTCGTGCTGACGTCCTCGCATTTTTCGAACGAGAATTCCACCTGTTGGCCCCTGATTTCAAACGTGCGCGGCGGGTCTGATCCCTCGACTCTTAACGTTTGTTTCGCCCATTGCTGATGTTGTTGCTGTAGCTGCTGCTGAATGACCCGGCTCATCTCGCCTTCAGCGTTGCCGTCCACTTGCTGGCCTCTCGCCATCAATGTCATCACCAAAAGCGAACTTCTGTCTTTCGGCGATTCATGCAGCGCGAGCTGCATTCCATATCCGAAAACCTGCGCATCGATTCCGGTCACAGGCTGAAAATCGGCTGGGATGTCAAATTCAACGATTTCCTTGGTTAACGCGGTGATTTCTTGGGGATCTGTTTTTGGTTGAAACGACATGCCAATATAGACGAGGCCGCCACAGCAAATCACCGCAAAGCCACCTCCAAAAACCGCCAAGGCAACGATGACCTTTGTTGTCGTGCTCCAGCCCTTTTTCTTCACGGCCATTGGTTCAACGTCGGCGGGTTCATCCCACGCATTCTCATCGTCTTGGCCTTGTTGGTCGTCGTCCCACTGTTGATCGTCGTTCATCATGTGCCTCGTGAATCGCTGGAGTTATCCGCATAGGAAATTGCAATCGCCTTTACACACGATGCATTCTGAGGCGCGGCGTTTGGACGTGCAAGCGCTGTGAGGTTCAAACGTCGTGAGTTTCTTCAGCTTTGCAGCCGTGACTCCTCACGCCACTGCTTCATGGCTTCGCGTCGCTGACGTTTGCTCAGACCCTTCAGATTCGGCTTGGGCGGCGGATTCCCTACGCTGTCAGGTTCGCATTCATCAACACGAACGGTCTGCGATTCGGCAGCATTCGAATTGCCGCTGGATTCGATCGGCTTGTTGCCTGCGTCCTGAGTGGTTTCGCTGATTTCGTCGGTACTGATGGAATCAGCCGCGGCATCATCGATGGTGGTTTCCACTTTTTCCACATTCGAGCGTCGTAACCTTGGCAACCGCACAAATGCCAACAATTTCTTGAGCCCGCCACGACGGATTTCCGGCGGTTCGGATGTGACATAGATCACATGCCGGGCGTGCAACAACATGCTGAGGAACAACGACAGACATCCCAGCATCGCACCGCCAATTTGCAAGGTGTCGCTCCATCGCGTGGCAATCGGACGAGTCAGCTCTAATCTGAAGATCAGAGAACTGCAGAACAGCAAGGTGGCCAGCCTCAACATCGTCCGGCTCGATCGGCAGCCAGACATGTCTTGATCGAGGCCGATCCACAACACGCTTCCCAAGGCCGCCATGGGTAACAGCCAACACAGCGTTTGCTGTTGCCAAAAACTGGCTTTCGAAACCCACAGCACTGTTTCGCTGAATGTGGTGTGAGCATCCATGGCGACGACGGCCGCCATGACGAACCAAGCCAAGAATGTCCAAATCCAAATCTTGAATCGTCCGCCGAAATCATCCCGGCTCCGTGCCCGCGCCCAAAAGATGACAACGGCCACTTGTCCGGCCAACAACAAAGCCACGCTGTTGAAACAAGTCGCGAGCCGTCCAGACGAGAGTGAAATCAGATCGCTCAGGTTGGGTCCGCCAAATTTCGCGATCGCCTCTTCATGGAAACCAAGAAACAGCACCATGGCCGCCAGGGTTGCTCCAACGATTCCGATCGCCCAGTGCTTCCACAATCTCGGTGAGATGAATTTGCGGAATGGCACTCCTTTTGAAAGCCCGCTTCGAGCTTCCCGCACGGCACGGCTGGGACCAAAAACCGCGACCGCCGCGGCGCCCGTCGGAATCAGCGGCGTTTGCTCTTCGTTCTCGCCCGCCAAGCGGCGGCGGCGACGTTCATCGAGCGAGCGTGAACCCGCGAATCGAATCGACATCGACTGCCTCAAAAGAGAAAGCGGCTCGGGAAAAATTCACAGTGCCGGAAGCGCACTGATCGCACCAAGAAACGGTGAAAAGAAGTTGGTCCAACGATAGTATCTCTGAAATTGAATCGGCATCGTCTTCACCTCGACATGTGTTGAATCTCACTCACACCAAGTTCGGTAGGTATTTTGCGGACCTCGAACGGAACAGATTTCGCAACCGGTATCTCTCGATGCGAGAAATCGCAAGTAAGACCTAAGCCTGGACTTTGCGGACAGCTTCGAGTGAACCTAGGGTATCGTCGTAAGCTCTGCCGGTCAGAGCGAATTGGTTAGACTGTGCGTCCGAAACGGAACCGGCTGGGGAATCAACAAGGAGACTAATATGTCGCGACTGCCAAGACTCGTGTTGTTTAATGGGGCAATTCTCACGTTGCTTCTGTTCGTCTGGACTTCCACTCATCAGCCTATGACCGAAGCTCGACAACCCGATTCAAGTTCGTATCGGCGAATTCTCACGGTGATCGATTTTGGAGCAGTCGGGGACGGCAAAGCCGACGACACCGCGGCCATCCAACGTGCCGTGAATTCCGGCATCGGCGACGTTCGATTCCCACGCGGGGCATACCGGATCACGAAATCAATCAAGGTCGCTTTGGATGAAACTGGGCCGACGTCGATTGTTGCGAACGGAACCGCTCGGATTATCAATGCCGGCCCCGGAGCTGCCATCGTCTTCGTGGGAACTCATCAAGGCACGGCCAGTCCGCATACCGTCACGGGCAACGTCTGGGAACGCCAGCGAACTCCCATGATTGACGGCATCGAGATTGTCGGTGCTCACCCGCAAGCCAGCGGCATCGAGGCAACCGGCACGATGCAGGCGATCTTCACCCGCGTCACCGTTCGCAACGCACTGCATGGCATTCACCTGACAACCCGAAACCGAAACGTGATCATCTCGGAATGCCATCTTTACGATAACCACGGTATTGGCATTTTCCTCGACCACCTGAACTTGCATCAAGTCAACATTACAAACTGCCACATTAGCTATAACGACATGGGCGGAATCGTCGCACGCGACAGCGAGATTCGAAACCTGCATATTGGCTCGTGCGATATCGAAGGCAACATGAGCGACCAGACGGCACCGACAGCCAACATTTTGTTGGACACAAGAAACGGTACCGTGCGGGAAGGCGCCATCGTCGGTTGCACGATTCAGCACTCGCACAATGCGCCGAATTCGGCCAACGTGCGGTTCATCGGCAAGAGCCGACAGGAACCGCAAAAGGTCGGCCACTTCACGATCGGTGACAATGCACTCAGTGATGTGGCGGTCAATGTTGAACTGATCAATGCCCGTGGCGTCACAATCATGGGAAACACGTTTTGGAAAGCCTTCCAACAAAATCTCTTGGTCACGGGCTCATCGAACATCGTTGTCGGACCGAACCTATTCGACCGCAACCCGGATTACCGTCCAAACGACAGCCCAAACGGAATCGTGTTTCGTGATTGTGCCGACTGCACACTGACCGGACTGCACATCAACAACACGCTTCGCGTTCCCGCCGCCCTGATCATCGAAGAATGCGATTGGTTCAACATTACGGCCTGTTCGGTCCTTGATTCCGACAACTGCGGAATTCTGTTGCGAAATTGCGAACACTGCCGTGTTTCCGACTGTCTGGTCCGCGACTCGAGGCCCCAATCACAACAGCCAATCGCCATTTCCGTGACGGGTGGCGTTGAAAACCAGATCGTCGATAACATGTTTGTTGGAAGACGACTCATCGAAGAAGGAACGACATCGTCGTCGGCCGGTAAGAAGGTTCGAAAGGCCAACTAATCTGACAAATCAACGTCATCACCGTTCGAGTCACGGTTGAACCGTCGTTGAATCCGATCGGTGGCAGATTCGCTCGCGATTGATATGTGGTTTCGCGCGATGCGATTTCGATTAGCGGCATCGGCGTCAAATGGCCGCTCAGAACGTTGCTTGCCATGCCGGATGAAGTAACTGAAATACCTATGGCTCGTTCGGAAACAAATGTCCCATTTCGGAAAAGGCCACACTAGCCCGACGCGCTAGCAAGGGACTGCGTTTTGCGGGGTTTCCGCTGTGTCTC